>JAAFHY010000058.1 GCA_013298505.1 Cytophagales bacterium | reverse complement strand
TGGAAAAGAGGCCAAAAATTGGATTGAAGTTGGTGCTTCTGCATGGGGAAGCAACGAAGATTTTGTGGGCAATTTTTCAAATTATGGAAAAAAGTCAGTTTCGCTATTTGCACCGGGTGTTCAAATTTATTCGACCACCCCTGGCAACGCCTATAAAAACGAAGATGGCACTAGCATGGCAAGCCCTGCTACAACTGGCGTAGCCGCTTTATTGATGTCCTATTTCCCTCACCTTACTGCCATGGATGTAAAAGAGATTTTAGAAAAATCTACGCGCAAGTTTGATAATCTTAAGGTACAAAAACCAGGCAGCAAAGAACTTGTTCTGTTTAGTGAGCTAAGCGCTTCGGGAGGCTTGGTAAATGCATACGAAGCGGTAAAGATGGCTAAAGCCAAAACGACTCCATCGGTAAAGTAGGTTTACTACTGGATTGTTTCGACCCTCAGCCCTACTGCCAAAACACCCTGCAAAGTGTCTTGTCGCATAAATTGTTCAAATCTTGCTTTGTACTTGCCCGCATGTTTGAACGAAAAATTGGAGCCAATCAAAAATTGGTGATCGTACACATCGCCCAGCCCACTATCGCCTGTTGGCTTTCCGGTTTTTTGATCGAAAAGGTATTCTGAAATTAATTTCTTTGAAAGCTCTGCTCCTGTTGAATCGGATAAAGAATAGTTAACAAAAATCCTTGCGTACGGATAGTCGATCGAATTTCGAATATCCAAATATAAATTATAGGGCTTAGAAGAGTCTTCTATATCGAATTCAAGTAAAACCGATTCAGAAATTTTCCAAGCTCTATCTTCAAACACTACATTTTCTTCAAAAACCCGATTCGAATCGCATGAAATAGCTAAAGCCAAAATAAAAAAAATAAAACTACGCCTCATACGCTTGCCGGAGGGGTTGAGTTTGGATTGTTGGGTTTATTCTTGTTGTTCGGCCTACCACCTTGCCGATTGGGATTATTTCTATTTGGATTGTTTCTGTTGGGGTTATTCCTATTTTGGTTCGGATTCGGTTGCTGTCCTTTATTCTGGTTTGGGTTCGGCCTAGCATTTGGGTTATTCGTATTGCGATTGGCGTTTCCCTGATTGGGGTTTCGGTTTGGATTCTGCTGTTGATTTAGGTTGGCATCACCCACATTTCTATTTTGTTCGCGCTTATCGCGATTGCGGTTTTTGTTTTTGCCCGCCTTGTTTCTAAACTTCTTATCCATGCTCTCTAAGTCACTATTGAGTGTGCTTAGCGGAGCCCTTACTTCTTCTTTGTCAATTTGCAGGGTGGCCGGTTTCTTACCTTCCTTGTTTAAAAGTAAAATTTCATTTACCCGATCTACATTTAGCGGATACCAGTTATTGTCTTCCTTATATCCAAACCACATGATCTTCCTAAAAATATCCGTCTTCTGCAAACGCGCCTCTCCTTGCTCGGTAAGCAGTGGTGCCTCTATTTCGGGAATGTACTTTAGTGCATCCATGTAAGTTTCTAGCTCGTAATTTAAGCAGCACTTCAATCGCCCACACTGGCCAGATAGTTTGCTCGGGTTAAGCGACAAGTTTTGATAGCGAGCCGCACTGGTGGCTACATTTTTAAAATCACTAAGCCAAGTAGAGCAACACAATTCGCGACCGCAAACACCAATTCCACCTAAGCGACCTGCCTCTTGTCGTAACGAAATTTGTCGCATTTCAACACGCACTTTAAACTCAGCCGCTAATTGTTTTATTAGTTCCCTAAAATCAACACGGTCTTCGGCAGAATAAAAAAATGTTGCCTTTGTGTTATCTGCCTGATACTCTACATCGGAGAGTTTCATTGCCAACTTATACTGTTTGATAATTTCGCGGGCGCGATAAAGGGTAGGGTTATCTCTCTTTTTTACCTCTTCAAATTTTTCTAAATCACGTTGATGGGCAATGCGGTAAATCTTTTTTATCTCATCGTCATTGGCCACTTTTTTCTTTTGCATTTGCAACCTAACTAGTTCGCCTTGCAATGAGACATGGCCTAAGTGATGGCCCGTTAGCGATTCAATAATTACGGCATCGCCAGTAGTGAGCCTTATCTTTTCCGTATTTCGATAAAAATCTTTTCGTCCATTTTTAAAGCGGATTTCTACCACATCAAACTTATCTTCCACGGGCATATCCATATTCGATAGCCAATCGAACACATTCATTTTATTGCAACCGCCTGTGCCACAGGCTCCATTGTTATTGCAACCACCTATTTTATCACCTTTTTTCGTTCCACAAGCACAGCCCATATTACAATATCATTTTTGCCGAAAGGCAGTATCCAATCACTTACAAAAATCTCAACGATGGGTGGGTAAATTCCACGGCATTCTCGAGACAACCTTACTGGTTAATCAACAAATTTAACACATCGTCTCCAATATCCTTCCTAAAATAAACGCCCTCCCATTGAATGGCCTTTGCAGTTTGGTAGGCCTTCGTTTGCGCTTCTAGCAATGTTTTGCCTTTACCGGTTACTCCCAGCACCCTTCCTCCGTCCGTCAGCACCTGCTTATTTTGCAATTTTGTACCAGCATGAAATACCCTGGCCGAGTGAGTTTGTTCTAAATCCGAAATCTCCTTTCCTTTCTCGTATTGATCGGGATAACCGCCCGATGCCATTACAATGGTGAGTGCATAATCCGAATCAATTTCGATTTTCATGCCTTTGAGTCTACCTTCCGCGCAAGCAACAAGTAACTCCAAGAAATCACTTTGTATTCGCGCCATCACCGATTGAGTTTCTGGATCGCCCATGCGGGTGTTATATTCAATCACATAAGGCTCGCCTTTTACATTCATCAAGCCTATAAAAATAAAACCCTTGAAGGGAATCTTTTCTTTCTTTAAACCAGTAATGGTGGGCTTGATCACTTTCTCTTCCACTTTTTTCATGAAAGCTGCATCTGCAAAAGGCACGGGAGAAACGGAACCCATGCCTCCTGTGTTCGGCCCAGTATCATCATCGCCAATGCGCTTGTAGTCTTTGGCTTCTGGTAAGATTACATAGTCTTCTCCATCGGTCAACACAAAAACAGACAGTTCAATGCCGTTCAAAAATTCTTCCACCAACACTTTTGCGCTGGCTTCACCAAATTTTTTCTCTTCCAGCATTTCGCGCAGCGTTGCTTTTGCTTCTGCCGCATCAGAGGTAATGATCACTCCCTTTCCCGCTGCCAAGCCATCTGCCTTTAGCACGAAAGGAGGTTGGCACTCATCAATAAAACGCGATGCTTCTACAGATTGATTAGCATAAAATGTTTTTGCGCCTGCTGTCGGCACGTGGTTGCGCAACATGAATTGCTTCGAAAAATCTTTGCTGCCCTCTAATTGCGCCCCTTCGCTTCCCGGGCCTATCATCAGTATTTTGCTAAGTAGGGGGTCTGCTTCAAAATAATTCCTAATCCCTTTTACGAGTGGCACCTCGGGCCCTACCACTACTAAATCAATTGAATTATCAACACAAAATTTACCCAGTTTCTGAAAATCGTCCACCGAAATAGAAACGTTGGTAGCTACAAGGCTTGTGCCCGCGTTGCCAGGGGCGACAAATAATTTTCCGCACTGGGGGCTTTGCTTTATTTTCCAAGCCAAGGCATGTTCTCTGCCTCCATTTCCTATTATTAAAATATTCATTGTTGACACTAAAGCATCAAAGATAAAACAGAATGGATCAAAATAAGGATCCTTAAAAGAAAAATCCCTTTACGGTAACTTCGTAAAGGGATTTTTGAAGATCAAAAAAAATCAATTGGCGTATTCGCTCAAAAACTTCACTCTCATTAAGCGCACATCATCTTCCGAATAATCGGTAAGGTTGCTCATTGCTTCTTCGATGCTATCGGTTTCTGAGTTTAGAAAGTACTCGTAGATTTCTTCCTGCTTCGATTCGTCTAGTACCTCATCAATATAATAATCTACATTTAGTTTAGTGCCCGAGTAACAGATGTTTTCCATCTCGGTAAGCAATTCCTCAAACGAAAGACTTTTTGATCCAGCAATTTCTTCCAAGTCTACTTTGCGATCTATTTGTTGAATGATGAAGATTTTGATTTTTGATTTGTTTACCGATGACTTTACAACTACTTCAGAAGCTGTTTCGATGTCGTTATCATCAACATATTTTTGAATTACCTCCAAAAACTCCTTTCCAAACTTATTTACCTTGCCCATTCCTACTCCATTTACAGAGGCAAGCTCTTCTTTATTGGTTGGGTAGGTGGTGGCCATTTCTTCGAGGGAAGGATCTTGGAAAATTACGTACGGTGGCAAGTCTTTTTCTTTTGCCATTTTTTTGCGAAGCGTTTTGAGCATCTCAAAAAGTTTCACATCGTACGACTTACTGTTTATCACCACACGTTCTGATGATTCTTCGTCTTCTACATCTGTAGTAAAGTCATGGTCGCGGGCTAATTCGATAGCGTGAGGTTTCTTTAAAAACGCATGCCCTTTTTCTGTAATTTTAAGCACACCGATATTCTCAATATCTTTTTCTAAATATTGATAGATAAGCGCCTGGCGAATTACTGCCTTCCAGAAATCGGCATCTTCGGTATCGCCTTTCCCATAAACGGCCAAATCAAAGTGTCCATAACTTTTTACATATTCATCTTCTACGCCTTTAATCACATTTACCAAGTGCGCCAACCCAAATCGCTCGTCAGTCTGCTTTACCGCTTCAATGGCAATTGTCACAAACTCTGAGCCTTCAAAACGCTCGCGTGGATGCATGCAGTTATCGCATGAGCCACAATTTTTTTCTTTGTATTCTTCACCAAAGTAGTGGAGCAGTTGTTTTCTTCTACAAACTGGCGACTCGGCATAAAACTCCATTTCCTGCAAAAGGATTCTGGCGTTTTCGCGTTCTTGAACGGACTTGTCTTTATTGAATTTCTCAAGTTTGTTCAAATCGTTATGGCTGTAGAACATTAGACACACGCCCTCGAGTCCATCTCGGCCACCGCGGCCTGTTTCTTGGTAATATCCTTCTAGCGACTTAGGCACATCGTAGTGCACCACAAACCGCACATCGGGTTTATCTATACCCATTCCAAACGCAATGGTGGCTGTAATTATGTCTACCTCTTCGTTCAAAAAATCGTCTTGATTTTTCATGCGCACATCGGGCTCGAGGCCAGCATGATAGGGAGCAGCTTTGAATCCGTTGACATTTAGCAACTGTGCAATCTCTTCAACCTTCTTTCTGCTTAAACAATAAATGATTCCTGATTTCCCTTTGTGTTCTTTCAAAAAGCGAATGAGTTGCTTTTTCGTTTCCTTCTTCGGCCTTACTTCGTAATACAAATTTTTGCGATTGAAAGAAGACATAAAAACGTCTGCTTCTTCCATCTGCAAGTTCTTCTGGATATCCAACTGCACTTTGGGAGTTGCTGTTGCCGTAAGCGCAATTACTGGCTTATCGCCCAACTGGGCAATCATGGTTTTGATTTTGCGATACTCAGGGCGAAAATCATGACCCCATTCTGAAATGCAGTGTGCTTCATCGATGGCTACAAAAGAGACAGTTACTTTTTGAAGAAACTCAATATTCTCATCTTTTGTAAGTGACTCAGGCGCTACGTATAATAGCTTTACCAATCCTGCAACGCAATCTTTTTTTAACTTGGTAATCTCGCCTTTGCTAAGTGTTGAATTCAAGAAGCGTGCGTTAACACCGTACGCATTCATTTGATCAACTTGATTTTTCATGAGCGCGATCAATGGAGAGATAACGATTGCGAGCCCATCTTTAATCATTGCTGGCAATTGGTAGCAAAGCGACTTGCCTGCCCCTGTTGGCATAATCACAAACGTATTCCTTCCGCTCAGAATGTTTTTAATAACAACTTCCTGGTTGCCTCTAAAATTGCTGTAACCAAATATTTCCTTGAGTTTTGCCTTTATCTCGTCCTTCTCTTCTGCCACTACCATAATGCTGAATACTAAATTTTGTGTGTACCTAAACTAACTTGTTATATCCCTTCGAATAGACATTGAAGATAATAAAAAAAATCCGACAATAGGCAAAGGGTATGCTCTTAATTCTTTATTAAATATTACGTGGCTAACGTAAACAGGAAAAATTCGATGGATTGCCAGTAAATTAAATTTTACCACCCACCTTTAAACCTAGATAAATCGATTGCGGACATTTTTTTAATTGCCAATTGTACCAAAGAGTTGGTTAAATTAGCATCTTAAAGACCTGAGTTTAGATGAATAAAGATTTGTATGTAGTGCTAATGGCAGGTGGCATTGGAACTCGCTTTTGGCCGTATAGCCGCAATTCAAAGCCCAAGCAATTTCTTGATGTAATTGGAACCGGAAAAACCCTCCTTCAATCAACTTACGATCGCTTTCTGGCCATTTGCCCTGCTGAAAATATTTTAGTGGTAACACACGAAGACCACAAAGCGCTTACGCTCGAACAATTGCCTGCATTGATGGCAGAACAAATTTTGGCCGAGCCGATGCGAAAAAATACAGCTCCCTGTATTCTTTATGCATGCCATCGAATTGCTAAGCAAAATCCAAATGCCATTGTGGTCGTGGCACCATCCGATCATTTAATATTGAACGAATCTGATTTTCAACAAACCATTGTAAAATCGGCAGACCTCGCTAAGCATCAAGACAAACTCATTACGCTCGGCATTAAGCCAACACGCCCCGAAACTGGCTATGGCTACATTCAATTTATAGATTCTAAAAACGCACTTAAAAAAGTAAAAACATTTACTGAAAAACCTGAGTTGGTATTGGCCAATAAATTTTTAGAAAGCGGTGATTTTGTGTGGAACGCTGGTATTTTTATTTGGGGCGTCCAGGCGATCTTACAATCTTTTGCCAAACACCTGCCAGAAATGAACGAAATTTTTGATGAGGCTGCTCATGCTATTGCTACCTCTACCGAAAAAGAAGCGGTCCAAGCTGCTTATTCACAAACCAAAAATATCTCCATCGACTATGGCATTCTTGAAAAAGCTGAAAACGTATACGTGATGCTGAGTACCTTTGCTTGGTCCGATTTAGGATCGTGGGGATCGTTATATGAATATGGAACAAAAGATGCGATGAACAACGTGATAGATGCCGATGCGCTTACCTACGATACTCGCAATTGCATTATTAAAGGAGATGGAAACAAACTAATTGTGGCGCAGGGCCTCAACGGTTATTTAATTGGTGCTTTTGGCAACGTAACCATTGTATGCGAAAAAGATAAAGAAGATTTGTTTAGAAAATTTGCCAACGATCTAAAAGGCAAATCGAACGGGGCAGACTACTTGTAGTTTTTTTGGCGGATGGCTTCATAAATAATAATGCCAGCCGCTACCGAAACGTTTAGCGATTCGATGTTCCCACTCATGGGTATTTTTACTAATCGATCGGCATCTTTTAAAAGCTGTGGAGAAATACCATCTTCCTCAGAACCGAGAATAATGGCGAGCGGTGTGGTAAAGTCAGTTTGATAAATCAAGTCAGAAGCTTTTTCGGTGCAAGCCACAACTTGTATTCCATTCTCCTTCAACAGTCGAATAGTGCTTTTCATATCTTTCACGCGGCACACCGGCATGTGGCTAAGTGCACCAGCAGATGTTTTCATGGCATCTCCGGTTATAGGCGCATTGCCCTTATCAGAAATGATGATGGCATCTAGCTTTGCACAGTCTGCCGTGCGAGCCAACGCACCAAAATTGCGCACATCCGTAACCCGATCAACAATTAAAAAAAAGGGCTCTCTCCCTTCTTGGTAACAGCGATCAATAATATTTTCGAGCGAGGCATACTGTACTGCCGATAAAACACAAATAACTCCTTGGTGATTTTTTGACGACAGTCTATCTAGCTTTTGTTGCGGAATAAATGAATAGGGTGCTTTGTATTCGGTTGCTGTTTTTATCAGCTCTTTAATCAAATCGTTACTAAGACTTGATTGAATATAAATCTTCTCAATTTCTCTGCCTGCCTTAATTGCTTCCATCACGGCACGTGTGCCAAATATCATCTCTGTTTTTTCCATGCTGTTGAAAAGAAATAGAAGTTAGGAGTTAGAAGTCAGAATAGCAGAATACCAATTACCACAATTTAGAAGGATAAACTCCGCTGTTAACCAGATCTTTGATTTTGCCAGAGACCTCTTCTTTGTCTTCTTTGTAGGTAACACCAAACCACGTTTTGCCTCCTCCTAAAATATGCACTTTACCTAAATTTTGATTGATGATTTCGTTGGTAAGCAATGCAATATAAAACTCGGCCGATGGATTGGCTTTATTTGCCATCGCAAAATCGTGAAACATTTTTTCAGCCACCCCAAAAACGCCAGGTTGAAAACCCCAGCAATTCATTGAAACCGGAAGCATTGGATCTAATTCCCGATCGCCTGTTTCTTCTTTTGAAATAATTTTTCCGCCAACACTCACAATCTTAGTAAGCTCATTAAGCTTTTTCAAATAGCCTTGGCTATCGCGCTCTTCGGCAACTCCCCTCGAAACACTTCCGTGGTCGGACAATACGTTTTTTAGTGTATAGCCAACCATCGCATGATGATCGAGAGCAGCTGAATTAAAAAAATTGGCGAGCGATTGAAAAGCTTCAAACCCATAAAAATCATCGGCATTGATTACTGCAAATGGCTCGTTGATAACTTCTTTACCGCACAACATCGCATGCGTAGTGCCCCATGGTTTTTTTCGATCTACTTCACCATATGCAGCAGGTACAAATCGATTAAGCGATTGCACTTCAAAGCAAACTTCTACTTTACCCTTCAACTTTGGCAGAAACAATTCTTCAACAGTGGCCTTTATTTCATCGCGGACAATAAATACAACTTTAGTAAAGCCAGCTCGAATGGCATCATACAACGAATAATCCATAATCGTTTCACCGCTGGGGCCAAAGCCGTCTATTTGTTTGATCCCGCCATAGCGGCTGCCCATGCCCGCAGCCATTACCAACAATGTTATCTTTTTTCCTGTTGACATAAATTCGGATATTTAGATTTAAACTTAGGAATATTTGCCAACTTACTCCTTATCTGAGGTTCAAAAATAAAGCTTTACTGTCACTTTAAAGACTATGCAGACTAATAAGAATTACTTTTTATCCATCTCCATCATTGGAGTACTCTTTTTCATTTTTGGTTTTGTTACTTGGCTAAACGGAACATTAATTCCATTCTTAAAACTAGCCTGCGATTTGCAAACCGATGCCGAGGCATTGCTTGTTACATTTGCTTTTTACATGGCGTACTTCTTTTTAGCCATCCCTTCTTCGTTTATATTAAATAAAACAGGATTTAAAAAAGGAATGTCGCTAGGGCTGATGGTAATGGCATTAGGGGCGTTACTGTTTATACCCGCGGCCATGCAACGAAATTTTTCTCTTTTCCTTTCGGGATTATTTGTGCAAGGCATGGGGTTGGCATTATTGCAAACCGCTTCTAACCCCTACATATCTGTAATCGGCCCGATTGAAAGCGCTGCAAAACGGATCAGCATTATGGGCATTTGCAATAAAGTGGCCGGAGCGTTGAGTCCACTGGTACTTGGTGCCATTGTACTGAAGGGTGCAAGCGAAACAGAGGCACAATTAAATTCGGCTACAGATGTTGCTATTCGATCTAATTTGTTGCAAGAACTTTCTCATCGTGTTATTATGCCTTATGGGATTATGTCTGTGGTTCTGCTGCTACTTGCCATTATGATTTACTTTTCGCCCCTACCAGAAATTGAAACCGATGGAACATCCGGAAAAGAAAAACAAAACAAAAGAACTAACGTTTTTCAATTTCCATACTTAATGCTTGGCATCCTTTGCCTCTTTTTATATGTGGGCGTAGAGGTAATGGCGGGTGATGTAATTGGTACGTACGGAAAAGCGATTGGAATAAGTTTAGATGAAACAAAAGTGTTTACCTCCTACACACTATGGTCGATGGTTGTAGGCTATATTTTAGGAATCATTACCATTCCAAAATACATCAAGCAACAAAATGCGCTGGCCTTATCGGCACTAGTAGGCATTGCATTAAGTGTTGGCGTTTATTTTTCAACGGGATACACTTCTATTGTGTTCATCGCGCTGCTTGGCTTTGCAAATGCGCTAATGTGGCCAGCAATATTTCCGTTGGCAATTGAGGGGCTAGGAAGATTTACAAAATTTGGCTCTGCGTTGTTGATTATGGGCATTTCTGGTGGCGCAATCATCCCACAAGTATACGCGCGCATCGTTCCATCACTAGGGCCAGCAGCTGCCTTTTTTTGGATTGTAGTGCCCTGCTATGCGTATATTTTGTTTTTTGCTTTGAGGGGGCAAGCAATTGGGAAAAATCAAAACAATTGAAGGGTGTGGTAATTTCTACATAAGTAAATCCAATTGGTTTTTGATAAAGGATTGCCGCTCAAGCCACAAACCTGAAACGGTCTTATAATTTATTTTTCTGTTATCAAGCTCCGATTTAAAAACATCAAACATTTCTTTTCTCTGATCGCCTAAATCGCGCATGCCATCGGCCACCCACGGCACATCTATATCAAAAAGAAAATAGTGATCGTAGGTTATTTGCCTTTCTAACTCAAACAAGATAGGGGGAACGGATTTTAAATACTGACGGCAATAAATTTGGGTGGTGATCAAATCGGTATCGCAAAACAAAAACTTGTTTGCCGTTTTTGCTTTATCTAGCACACGCTGGTTTTGGGCTTTTGCGATTTTGATAATATCATCAACTGTAAACTGATTAGACGAAACTATTTCACGCGCTACTTCGGGCACAAATTCTGTCTGATAGATTTCGGCAAAACGTTTTGCCATCACCGATTTACCCGTGCTCTCGGAGCCGTAGAAGCAAATCAATTTAATTTCGTCAATCATAATTCAACTAAACTGAGCTTAAATCTATTAAAATCGTTACATCAAACCTGTAAGGTCTTTTTACTCCCGCTAAAAGACCTTACAGGTTTATTGATTGGTTAGTTTTTAATTCATGCAGCCAATTCCAAAATCCAAATGCTGCTATGAAACAAAATACAACGTACTCCAATCCAACAAATAAAATGCCTTTAGAAAAATACAAATAGCAAGCAACCGCATCTACTAAAATCCAAACCAACCAGCATTCTACTTTTTTCTGAACCATTAGATATGTAGCAACGATACTCATGATTGTAACAAATGAATCTGCGTATGGAAAAGCACTGGGTTGACTAAATAATACTGGAAAAAATAAATTTAGATTTTTAGCAAGTGATCCAAAAATGATCGTGCCACCAAATCCAATCGCAAAAAAAAGCAACCATAATTTCATGGGCATCTTGCTAATTTTTAGCTGTCGCTTTTCGTCTTCTTCGCTTTTAGCTGGATGCAACCATCGCCACCATCCTATCAAATTGGTAATCAAAAAAAATACTTGCAAAAACATATCGGGGTAGAGTTGCACCTGGTAAAATAAAAAGAAAAACAACACCACATTGATAATACCCAGTGGCCAGCTCCACACGTTTGCTTTGGCTGAAAGAAATACAGCAACAGCACCCGCAATCGTTCCAAAAAACTCGAGGTAGCTCATGGGGTAGCCGAGTATGGTGAAGAAGATGGATTGATGGGAGAAGAAATCAGTCATTCAAAATTTTATTTTAATTTTAAACAAAGTCAAAGCTATGGAAACCGAAATCCAAAATACAGGACAGCTAAAATTTAATGAGCTTACAATCTAAATCTTCACACACACATTCTTCGCCTCTGTAAAAAATTTCATCGCCTCCCACCCGCCTTCGCGACCTACGCCACTTTGTTTCATGCCGCCAAAAGGTGTTCGCAAATCGCGCAGCAGCCAGCAGTTAACCCAAACTATTCCGCTTTTCAGTTTATGCGCAACCCTATGCGAACGCTTTAAATTTGTTGTCCAGATGGTAGCACTTAAGCCATATGCAGTAGCATTAGAAAATTCAATTGCTTCTTCTTCCGTATCGAAAGGCATGATGGTAACTACAGGGCCAAAAATTTCTTCTTGGTTGGTGCGGCACGATTGATTTAATCCAGTAATAACTGTTGGCGCAACAAAATAACCTGCCTCGCACCTACCAACTACAACTACGCGGCTTCCACCGCACTCAATCTTACCACCTTCTTGTTTTGCCAACTCAATATAAGAAAGCACTTTTTGCATGTGGGCTTCTGATACCAACGCTCCCAATCTACTTTTTTCTTCGAGCGGATCGCCAACCACAAGTTCATTGGTTCGCTTAACAAATTCCGTAAGAAACTTTTCGTACAAACCACGCTCTACCAAAATGCGAGAACCACACAAACAAATTTCGCCTTGATTTGAAAACGATGATTGAATAGATGTTGAAATGGCTTCTTCAAAATCGCAATCAGCAAAAATGATGTTCGGATTTTTTCCGCCTAATTCAAGCGATAGCTTTTTGAACATGGGTGCGGCAGTAGCGGCAATCTTTTTCCCGGTAACGGTGCCGCCCGTAAATGAAATAGCAGAAATAGTTGGATGTTCAACAATGGCTTGCCCCACTTTTGCGCCCACTCCTTGCACGATGTTCAGCACGCCTGCTGGCAACCCTGCTTCGATGCACAATTCTGAAAAAAGAAATGCCGTCATGGGTGTAAGTTCAGATGGCTTTGCCACCACCGTGCAGCCCGCGGCAAGGGCGGGTGCAATTTTCCAAGTGAATAAATACAAGGGCAAATTCCAAGGAGAAATGCAACCTACCACTCCAATAGGTGTGCGAGTAGTATAGTTGATTGCTACCTCGTCCATCAAATGCGACTCGGAAGAGACATGCATCGCTGCCGTGGCAAAAAATCTGATATTGGCAGAAGCACGTGGTATGTCCATCGACTTTGCCAATTTAAGTGGCTTACCTTGATCGATACTTTCGGCAAGTGCGAGCTTATCTAAATCGCGGCCTATTAGATCAGCTATTTTTAAAAGTACGGCAGCCCGATTGGCCAATGGCGTAGATGACCACGCCCCGAAAGCCGCTTGTGCGGCCTTTGTTGCCTCGGCTACATCTAGTGAATCTGAATCGGGTAAGTAGCTATACACTTTCCCTTCAGCGGGATTATAGTTGTCTAGATAACTTCCTGACTGAGGAGAAACCAACTGGCCGTTGATATAGTTTGAGATTTTTTTCACTAAACTTTTGTGATCTTAAATTCCACACGTCTGTTTAATCTTCTATCATCTTCCGAATCGCCATTGGCAACAGGGCGGGTGGCACCATAACCATGCCCTGTGATTCTGTGTTTTGAAATGCCATGGCTAACTAAATACTCTTGCACGGTGGCTACGCGATCTTCTGATAGTTTTAACAAGACTGCGGCCGTACCTCGGCTATCGGTGTGGCCCTCTAACTCGATAGAAATACCCGTGTTTTCAGATAAGATGGTAACGAGTCGATCGAGTTCTGGAAACGATTCTGATTTTAAAACAGCAAGGCCAGCTTCAAAAAAAACGTTGTTTAGTTTAACAGTCTCGCCTACTTCTATAGGAATCATCATCAAATCTTTTTTTATTTCATTGTACTCTGCCGTGACAGGCAACTCAAGGTTTTCGTGTATCGAGTAATAATCGCTGCGCGTTGCTCTTACACCATAATTGATTCCGTAAGGAAGCACGATTTGGTATGTTCCTGTTTTAGGATCGGATCGCGCCTCGCCAACATCTCTTCGGGTGCGCAAATTCTCGAAGTGAATAGATGCCGCCAATGGCGCACCTGTTTTACTATTTAGCACTTTGCCTTTTACCAACGTAACCGGAGATGGCCTTGAATTTTTCTGTAGTTTAATTTTGAAAATATCTGCTTTGCCAAATCCCTGATCGTAACTAACGAAGTAGGCATAATCGCCCGATGCGGGAATAGTGTAGTAAGCATCAAAATAAATTGAGTTGATTTGTGGCCCGAGGTTAATCGGCTTGGTCCACTCTGTCCAGCTTTCGCCAAGGCGAGTTGAAACAAAAATATCTTGGTTGCCATAGCCGGGTCGGCCATCGGTAGCAAAATAAAGTGTTACTCCATCAGCCGATAAAAAAGGGCTGGTATCTTCGCCAATCGAATTGATGATTGGTCCGAGGTTGATCGGATCAGACCATTTTTTGTCGTTTTGTTTTACGCACACATATAAGTCGCCCTCGTTGTTGTTTGCGTTGTAAAAAATATTTGATTTTAACTTTGCGCTAAAAATTACTGCTTTGCCATCTGCCGAAAGGCAAGCCACAAAATGATCGAGTTCGTTTTTGAAGGTAAGGTTTAATTTTTCGGGAGCAGACCAGCCTGTTTCTGTTCGCTGCTTTACTTGAAGTTGATTTGCTTCTTCAAACATAAGTGTATTGTTATCGGCACTTACGGCCAATAAATTATCGGCTATGGAAGTATTTACGGTTTTGCCCATGTTAACGGCCTTGGTCCACTTGTTATTTTCCCAACTGCTTAACCACACGTCTTCATCGTCTTTTACACCTCCAATATTCTCAGCTACATTTTGCCTGGCGTAGTACAAAAATTTTCCGTCCATTGAAATTACAGGCCCCAAATCGTCATCTGAACTATTAACGGCCGCACCTAAATTTTCTTTCTTTGAGATTAGCTGTGTGGACGGCAATTCAATAATTTGATCTTGTGCAAACGAAAAGTTATCTACCTCTAAGCGCATTTTTGTAAAAGAGATAAACCCGATCGAACTGCCATAAAACGGCATGGGTTTATGCTCGGTTACTTTTACATCGTTAATGAAAAAAAGCATTTTGCCACTTTTATTTTCAATGCGCAATTTGTTGAGGTTGCCCATGGGGCGAATGGCATCGTGGGGCGTCCAGCTTTTTAGGTGGGCAGGATCGCCACTAAAAACAGCATACTCACCTTCCGATGAAATTACAAATAGATTTAATAGATCGCTTCCCGATGCCCAGATCAATCCAAAGCCATTGTCTTCTAATCCATTCTGTTGAAGCATATCAGCAGAGATGGTAAAGTCTTTTTGAACATCGATGAAGAAATTAAGAGACGATTGACCACCTTCTTCGGTAGTAGACATCACGTACTCGCCATCTGAAAAAGCGCACACACCGCTTTCCTCCCAACCATATTTATTAATGGAAAAATCGTCTTGAACGATGGGTTTTTGAGCGAGCACACCAAGCGAACTTGCCAAGACAATCAACATAACTTGAAAACGCATAAGCCACAGGTTAAATGTTTGAACAAAAGAAGCACTCGCTGGCGAGCAAGTTACAGTACCAAGTTAAGCATTTCAATCATTTAGTTAATACTAAAATAATCTAACTTCCTGAAAGAGTTTTTAGCAACTTACTTTTTAATGATTTTGAATTCTACCCTTCTATTCATTTTCCGATGTTCTTCGGTATCATTTTTTTGAATAGGGTTGGTGGCGCCATAACCTTTGCCCACAATTCTATTGGAGGCGATGCCCTTTTCTGTAAGGTATTTTTTTACCGACTTTACCCGTTGCTTAGATAAAGCTAATAAGATAGACGCTGATCCTACATTATCGGTATGGCCTGCCAATTCTATAGATACGGATTGGTTTTCATTTAAAATAGTAATAAGTCGATCGAGCTCTGGTTTTGATTCATCTCGTAACTCAATGCTACCTTGATGAAAAAAAACATTTTTGAGTTGGATGGATTCTCCCACTTCGATAGGCACGAGGAATAAATCCTTTCGTACTTCAGCGTAAGCTTTTACTTCGGCCAGATTAAAATTTTCGTTTACTGAAAGAAACCCTTTTGCAACAGCTCTAATTCCATAGTTAACACCATAGGGAAGTACAATGCTAAACTCTCCGGTTGTTGGGTTTGAAATTGCTTCGCCCATTTCTTTGCCTGTGGCTAAATCTTCAAAAAAAATATCGGCTTGGATGGCCTGGCTTGATTTTGCATTTACGGTGTGTCCAGAAATTAATACCACGGGTTCTGGTTTAATTTCTTGGGCAATCTTCACTCTAAATAAATCGCTTTTGCCAATTGACTGATGGGTAGAACTTAGGTAAGCATAATCACCCGAGGCTGGCACGGTATAGTAAGCATCAAAGTCGATGGTGTTTATTGGTGCACCTAAGTTGACAGGCTCAGTCCAATTTACCCAAGTATTGTCTAAACGTTTTGACATAAAAATATCAGCATTACCATAACCAGGCCATCCGCGCGAAGCGAAGTAAAGTGTTTTTCCATCTGCTGCTAAAAACGGAGAGTATTCGTTTTCGGAAGTATTTATATTCTTGCCCAAGTTGATGGGTGTAGACCAAATTCCTGCTTCGCTTTTTAAACTTACGTAGATATCGCGCTCTATTTTAGTGGGGTTGTAGGCAATGTTATCTGCATTCATAACGGTAAATAAAATGGCTTTGCCATCTGAAGAAAGATTGCCCTCGATGAAGGCATCTTCATTGGTGAATTTGATGCCGATATCTTGAATGGGTGTCCAGCCAATTTTTGTTCTTTCACGAATGCCAAAGCCATCCTTAGTGGTAAAGATCATTGTGTTTTCATCGGTGCTTACAGAAATCAGGTTGTTTGAATACGTAGAGTTAATGGGTTCGCCCATATTTTTACTTATGGCCCATTCGTTGTTTTCAAAAACTGAAAACCAGATGTCTTCTTCATCTAACTCACCACCCATGTTCTCTTTACTAAGTTTTCTTCCGAAATAAAGAGAATGACCCGTGGCACTAATTTTTGGATTTACCTCATCGCTAATCGTATTTACGGCAGGGCCTAAATTTTCATTGGTAAACCCAATAAGCGAGCTAGGTAGATTCAATTTTACATCGTGCCTAAAGATAAAATCATCTACTTCTAAAACCATTTTGGTATTATTTACAAAACCAATCCCGCGCCCATAAAAAGGAAGAGAAGGGAAACTAATAATGAGCACATCGTTAATGTAACAACTCACATATTTATTTTTTTGCTCGATTCTAACTACGTTTATTTCGAGCAAGCCCCTTATTTTCTTGTAAGGTTTCCATTTATTAAGCGAATCAATTTTTTCGGGAGTATGTACTTTGTAATATCCATTGATCGCAAACTGGAAAGCATTGTACTGGTTTCCCTCACGCCCCCAAAGCAATCCAATGCCATTATCGGTCATTCCCGACTTTTGTAAAAAAGAAGCTTGCAAAATAAAATCAGCTTCGGGATTTATGAAAGGCGAAACGGTAAGATACCTACCCTTGTCTTCTTGCAATGTTGTAAGAATAAATCTTCCGTTCTCAATTTTAGCAGAATAGTTAGCACCATCGCCTACGGTCCAGTCGTTGCTGTTGTTATCAAATGTTTCTTGAAGCAAAATTGGTGGCTGAGAGGCAACGCTTGCCCAACTCAGAATAAAAAAAGATATCGTAAAAAACTTGATCATGCTTACAAGCTTCCAGTTCGCCCACCATCTACAGGTAAATTGACCCCTGTAATATAACTGGCTGCTGGGCTACATAAAAAAGCTACCGCTGCTGCCACTTCATCAGCGGTAGAAATTCTTCCCATCGGCACTTCGTCAATCATTTTCTGTTTCGCTTCGTCAAACGATTTGCCAGCCTTATCTGCATTGCTTTTAATCACAAACTCCAGTCGCCCCGTCATGGTGGTGCCTGGCAACACATTGTTAACAGTAATCCCAAATGGCGCAAGCTCGGTCGCGAGGGTCTTCGACCAATTGGCCACAGCTCCGCGAATCGTGTTAGAAACCCCAAGGCCGCGAATGGGTATTTTTACGGATGTGCTGATGATGTTGACGATACGGCCGTATCCAGCAGTTTTCATACCAGGCATTAACGCTTGCACTAAATGTTGCCCGCAAATAAGATGAGCAGTAAAAGCTTTTAAAAACTCTTCGGGGTTTGCATCGATGGCTAAGCCCGCAGGTGGGCCACCTGTATTGTTAATGAGTATGTGTGCTTTACTCTTTTTTGTAAATGAACTGATCTCTTCTTTAACTTGATCGGGTAAACTGAAGTCGGCTACTAGATAGTCATGCTGCTGACCTTGTGTCGAAGGCAATTCTGATAATACCGCTTTCAGTTTTTCATCGCTGCGTGCAACCAAAGTTACGGATGCGCCCATATGCGCCAATTCGATGGCCACGGCTTTACCGATTCCTTGTGTGCTCCCACAGACTACAGCTCGCCTTCCGATTAGATTTAGATTCATATAATACCGCTCAGTCGTTCAAATAATTGTTGTTAAATTAGCACATTATCTAAATAAAAACACAACGCACAGTATGGCAATTAGAAGACCCTTTAACTTGACTAAGTGGATCGAAGACAATAGGGCTTTGTTAAAACCACCAGTAGGCAATAAAAACTTATATGCCGATGCAGGCGATTATATTGTGATGATTGTGGCCGGGCCTAACGCACGAAAAGACTACCATTACAATGAAACGGAAGAATTGTACTACCAACTCGAAGGGAATATTACGGTACGAATTCAAGAAGATGGTAAGGCTGTTGATATTCCATTAAATCAGGGTGACATGTTTTTGCTGCCTGCCCGTGTGCCACACTCTCCTATTCGCACACCTAACTCGATTGGTTTGGTGATCGAATGTAAACGCACGGCCGTGGAAGACGATGGATTGATGTGGTTTTGCGAGAAGTGCAACAATAAACTTCACGAATACAAGTTTCATTTAGAGAATATCGAAAAAGATTTTATTCCGCGCTTCCGCGATTTTTATGGATCGGAAGAATACCGCACTTGTAAGAAGTGTGAAACGGTGATGGAGGCTGATTCAAGATTTGTGTAATTTAAATTCAAAGAAACTATGAGCGAATTAATGGTAACCATTAGCCCTGCGATAAAAAAGAAGTATGGCATCAAAGGCAATAAAATAAATTTTAATAAACTAGAAGAAAAAATTGAACTTGCCAAAGCGCGTGAAAGACTAGATCGAATTGTTAAAATGGCAAAAGAGACTGGCCTTTCGAAAATGACCAATAAAGAAATCAACCAAGTGATCAAAGAAGCCAGAGAGTATGCAAGTAATAGCCGTTGATACCAATGTCTTGATATCAACTCTATTGGGTAAAAGCTATCCTTATCTTATCATTAGGGAACTAATACTAAGAAAACAAGTTATCAACATAATCTCAGACGAGGTTTTCTCAGAATACGTAGATGTTTTTTCTTATCGAAAGTTTGAAAAATATAAAAACTTCGAAGAAGAGTCTTTACAGCTTCTTGAAGACATCAAAAACACTTCTGTAGTTATAAAACCAAGTAAGCAGTTCAAACTTCTCGCTGACGAAAGCGACAACAAGTTTCTTGATTTAGTTTATTCTTCAAATGCTGATTTCCTTGTTACCGGAAATTCAAAACATTTTCCGTTTGCAACATTCAAAAATACACGGATTATATCTCCAGAAAAGTATTGGAACACCTATTGGAAATAATTTACAAATGAAATTTGAAAACTCCCTTGCATTCGCGAAGACACTCGATCGCCAAGATCCATTAAAATCATTTCGACCTCAATTTCATTTTCCGAAGGTGAACAGAAAAACAGCTTTGTACTTTACTGGCAATTCGTTGGGCTTGCAGCCCAAGCAAACCAAACAGTTTGTGTCGCAGGAGTTAGCGGATTGGGCGAAGTGGGGAGTAGAAGGACATTTCTATGCTAAAAGACCTTGGCTGTACTATCATAAGTTCAGTAAAAAAATGCTGGCGCAATTAGTGGGCGCCAAGCCCGTTGAAGTAGTAGCCATGAATCAACTGACGGTGAACTTGCACCTGATGATGACTACTTTTTTTCGACCGACAGCAAATCGATTCAAAATCATTACTGAAGCGGGTGCATTTTCATCTGACCAATATGCTTTTGAATCGCAATTAAAACTACACGGAATCAATCCAGAAGTTGGATTGATCGAACTAAAACCGAGACCGGGAGAGCACAATCTGCGTACAGAGGATATTGTTCAGAGCATTTCAGAAAATGCCGATCAAGTAGCGTTGGTGATCTTTGGCGCTGTTCAATATTATACGGGTCAATTTTTTGACATTGAAAAAATTACGCAGGCGGGAAGAAAGGCCGGTGCCTTTGTTGGTTTTGATCTGGCCCATGCCATCGGCAATGTTCCCCTGCAATTGCACAAACATGATGTCGACTTTGCTGTTTGGTGTAGTTATAAATATTTGAATGCGGGGCCTGGCGGAGTGGCTGGTGCGTTTGTACACGAGCGTCATGCGCACAATGCTGAATTAAATCGTTTGGCTGGGTGGTGGGGACACCAAGAAAATGTGCGCTTTCAGATGAAGAAAGGATTTGTGCCGATGCCAGGCGTTGATGGATGGCAACTCTCCAATTTTCCGGTGCTTTCGGGCAGTGCGCTACAGGCCTCATTGGAGATATTTAAAAAAGCAGGAATGAAAAACCTTCGAAAGAAAAGTGAATTGCTTACCGGCTATCTGGAGTTTTTATTGCGCGGTGGATCATCTCCAAAAAATTCCTTTCATATTCTCACCCCTTCAAATAAACACGAACGTGGTTGTCAACTCTCAATTTTTGTAGATCAAAATGGCAAAAAGGTTTTTGACAAAATTACCAAAGCGGGGGTGATTGCCGATTGGCGCGAACCCAACGTGATACGCGTGGCTCCCGTGCCGCTTTACAATTCGTTTGAAGATGTTTTTAGGTTTGTGGAGATTTTTAAAATCGCATTGAAATAGAATGTCAACTAGTAAACACATCGCCCTTATTGGCGCAGGCTTAGTCGGGTCACTGCTGGCGATCTACTTAAGAAAAAGAAATTATCAGGTATCGGTGTTCGAGCGCAGACCCGATATGCGTAAAAAAGGGTACGAAGGTGGGCGCTCCATTAACTTGGCTTTGAGCAATCGCGGTATACGTGCGTTGGAAGAAGTGGGGATGGCAGAAGCGCTAAATAAAGAAGCTATTCCGATGCACGGAAGAATGATCCATGACATTCAGGGAAACCTCAACTTTCAACCTTATGGGAAAGAAGGGGAGTACATCAACTCCGTTTCGCGCAGTGGGCTGAACAAGGTTTTGATGAGCGAAGCCGAATCTCTTGGGGCAGAATTTCATTTTGAACAGCGAGTGCTTTTCGTAAATTTTGAGAAAACACAAATCCAAATTCAAGATTCAAAATTCAAGATTCAAGATTTAGATTTCGATTTGATCATTGGTACCGATGGCGCCTTCTCTGCCGTGCGTTTGGCCATGCAAATGACCGACAGATCGGAAGAGCGTCG
>JAAFHY010000057.1 GCA_013298505.1 Cytophagales bacterium | reverse complement strand
TTCAACAAGCCTGATTTTAATTATTCTCTTCATTCAAGATGCGTTATCTGATCAACGTAATGTTTCCAGTCTTCTCAAACGTTTTTCCGTTTACGAATTTGCCTTTTACTCTAAACGTATAAACTCCTAAACTCACTAGCTCACCTGTTTCTTTAAAGATACCATTCCACCCCGTTGTTTTCATTTGTGTCAGCGAAGTGCTTTCAAAAAGCACGCTGCCCCATTTGCTGAATACAATAAATTCAAATTCTTCTGGAGCCAGTAAATCGCCATATACTTTAATGGTTTGCTCTTCGGGATTTGATGACGATGGGGCGAGTGCAGTAGGAATGAAAACCGCATTTTCATTGAGGGGTTCGCTCAGCGCAATGGCAAAGAAACTTCCGGTAACTAGAAAACTACTGGTTAAGTTAGTGCCAGATAAACTGCCCTGTCCTAAATTTCGGTAAACACCATTTTGCGTTGTTGCTTCGGCTACTACCAAGTCTTGCGGTGGGCTTTGATCTTCATCGGATGCTACTGTTAGCGTAATGGGCGAGCCTGCAAATGTTCCTTTTCTGGTTGATAGCTCTGCATACCTGATTTGCGAAACTGATTTTAAGGTTGCGCCAGGTTGTGCACCTGTGTTTGGTTCTTTAATCTCCATACCTAGCAACACATCGTTGCTGCCATCTACATTTGTGAGAGTGAGTGGTAAGAATTTTCCATTTTTTCCGATGGGAAAATCGCGCAAGCCCGTTCCCTCTCTCACCAGTAGGCCGTTTACATATCCACTCGAAGTTGCTCCCGTTATGGTGCCCCCATTCCGTACAATTAAAGCACCTGCCAATTGGGTAGTAAGCAATGAGTTGCTGAACGATACATTTTTTACAATCTCTGCTTCTTCTTGAAAGATTTTTTCGCCAAGCCCATTCAACATTAGTACATGAAAGGAATCTTTATTGTGCCTAACCATTTGCGTAACGTCACCGTTCAAAACGAAATTTCCAGTAGATGCAAAGTACTTGTTCCCATTTAGCCAATCGCCCGAAACAGAAATAGTGCCTTGGTTAATGACTTTTCCTTGATTTTGAAAATTGCCTTTTACGCAAAAATCGGTATTAGCCCCAACAAAAATTAATTCGCTTTGGTTGAGCAGGATCTGCGCATCGCTTATGGCTGCGCAACTTAACCCTAGGCTAACAAATAATAAAAGCCTCTTCATAGTTCAGAAGATTAAGGTTTCTTTTTTGCTTCTAATCCAATTATCTTTTTGATTTCTTCCAAGCTTGCCTGAATGGTTTCATTTTGGCTTTCTAATTTTTCGACCGAAGCCTTTAATGAATTATTTTCTTTTTTCTGATCGAGAATAATTTTGTTTTGCTCTTGAATGGCTTTGATCAACACAGGAATTAAATCGGCATATTTTACACCTAGCATTTTTGATTCGTCTCCACCAATATTTACCACTTCTGGAATGATCGTCTGTATTTCCTGAGCGATTAACCCAAGCTTAGCGGATTCGTCTGTTGAATTTTTCCATTCAAAAGTAATCGGCCTTAGTTGAAGCACTTCATTGAGTCCGTAAGGCATTGCTTTGATATTTTTCTTTAAGCGCAAATCAGATGTTTGTATGACGGCATTAGTCGCGTAAACATCTTTAAACCGAAGGCCAGAGTTTCCTAAGTCGGCAACATTGTCAACGGTTGGAACAATTCCTAGCCCTGTCATTGTATAACCAGAAAGGTAGAGATCTTTAAATCGAAAACTCGGGCCACCAATTGATAGATTCAACGCTGTGGCTCCGGGTGCAAAGGCGATGTCAGAGAAATTGTAAAGTGCAGTAGTGGCTCCATCTACATCGCCATAGCGAAATTGAAGTACACCTGAGTTGTCTTGAATTCTATAATCGGCCCCACCGCCTCTTTTTAATTCAATTCCTGCAATACCAGATGTAGTTGAAGTTACCCTCATAAACTGATCGTTGGCACCTTCTAATTCTACGAGCCTATCGGGGGTAGCTGTACCAACACCCAACAGCCCTTGAGAGGTAAGCATCATCTTCACGTACTGGTCGGTGGCATCTACGGAAGTGTTGGTTCCCACATCGGTATTTGTGGAAAAGACAATATCGCCAACTCCGCGTGCTAATTTTCTTCTAAAGAAAATACCAGCTTTGTAAACAGGTGTAGCAGAGCCCACATCAAAATGAGTACTGAATCGCAAGCCACTGTGTGTGCCAAGTGTTGAGTTTTGATTAGAGATGTCAGCATATACGCCTTCTTGAAACAGCACATTTGCAATATTTCCATTTACTTGAAGATGCGAACTCGGATCAGGGGTGCCGATTCCTAAATGGCCGAATTCATCAAGTCGCATGGTTTCGCGAATGGTTCCGCCCAGCCTTGTTTCGAAAGTAAGAACACCTCTCGCTGCAGCACTTGTAACGTCTGTAAATCGGGCACCGATGGCTCCCATTTCATTTGCACCCGCAGTGTTGTTGGCCATAAAGGCTATTCGTGAACCGAGCCCATTAACAGCGGGGGCGGCATTTAATATTCGGATTGGAGTTGATTGCGCACTAGGTTCGTCTTTTTGAAATGACATTTTAAAAGTCTTTGCATCTACCCAAGTGTCTTCTGTAAGCGGGCCTCCTAATTTTGCGTTTGTGCCAGAGGCATTTAATCCATTGATTGCCCCTGTAAGCCCGCTGGTTACAGTTGGTGATGACCAAAATAATGAGCCGCTCCCATTGGTATGCAATACGTCTCCGTTTACTCCATTGTCTAGCGGTAAGGTCCAGGTTACGTTGGTAGTGGGATTGGCAGGAGGTCTAATTGTATAGTCAAAATTACCTGCTGTAAGAATCAATCGTCCAGGAATTGGAGGGAGTGCTCCACCTGCCCAACCCGAGCGAATTGTTCCGGCCACATCGAGCATATATAAAGGAGCATTGGTGCCAATTCCTACAAAGCCTTCGCTTAAGTTACCAGCTTCAAAGATGGCAGCGTAATTAGTGGATCCTCCTTTTACCATTATGTGGAGACCTGTGTTGGTGCCTCCTGTACCACTTACAATCAATTCAGCACCTGTCTTGTTTCCAAAACCAGTTCCGGTTACTTGAGCATCAATTCCTTTCAAGGTTCCATTTCCCGGACCGCCAACTACAGAACCTAAACCGATAGCGGTTGCAACTGGGCTTGAAGAGGATGTTAAGTCACTGTTTCCTAATAGGCCATAATAGAAACCCGATCCAGATCCACTCATTTGTCCATTGACGGCAGGGTTTACACCAGGGCCAGTCGCTACGGTCTCGCTCCTAATGCCGCTGCCAGGATTGCCCAACGATTGTTTTACATAAAGGCGATCGTTGTATGTATTTAAAGCACCTAACCCTGTGTTGCCTTCTACTACCAAGCCATTTGATGGTGCGGTACTTGATCCGGCAAAAGTTCCTCCGATTGCCACTCCTCCTTTTATATCAAGTGCGTTGGCAGGAGTGGTAGTTCCAATTCCAACATTGCCAGTTGTACTTTGGAACAGCGCAGAGTTTTGAAGTGCAGTTCCTGCGTTGTTCATTTTGGGAACGTAATTGGGTGAGATCGTTCCGGTAAGCCCAGTGAGCGAGCTAAGATCAACTGTTTTAGAATTTGCTCCTTCTGATATGGTTAAGTTCGTGCCGGCAAGAGTTGCACTGGTAATTAGTTCGTTGGTAATATCTTTGTCGGCATCGCCAGTATTTGTGATTACAGTTCCTGCAATGCTAATTCCCGTACCAGCAGTATAAGTAGTCGATAGTGAAGACAGGTCAACTGTTTTAGAATTTGCCCCTTCGGCCACGGTAAGATTTTTTCCTGAAAGCGAAAAAGAAGTAATCAATTCATTAGTAACATCAAGATCGCCCGTATTTGAAATTACGGCTGATCCAGAGATGTTAATACCAGCACCAGCGGTGTAAGAGCCTGGAGGGCCAGGCACTCCTTGAATTCCTTGTGGCCCTGTGTTTCCAATGGGTCCTTGTGCCCCGGTGGCTCCCGTAGCACCTGTTAGGCCAATCGGTCCCTGAGGCCCCGTTGCTCCCGTAAGTCCAATGGGTCCTTGTGGACCTACTGCTCCTGTTGCACCCGTTGCACCTGTTGGCCCAGCGGGTCCGGTATTTCCAATCAGTCCTTGCGGTCCAATTGCACCAGTAGCACCTGTTGGGCCAATCGGTCCTTGCGGTCCAGTAGCACCTGTCAGTCCAATGGGTCCTTGTGGTCCTACCGCTCCCGTTGCACCTGTTAAACCTGTTGGCCCAGCAGGTCCTGTATTTCCAATTGGCCCTTGCGGCCCAATAGCTCCCGTGGGACCAGTTACTCCTTGCAATCCTTGTATTCCTTGCGGTCCTCTATACAATTTCCAACCAGCAGCAGTAAATGCTGACGCAGCGGGTGGGGTGGGTGAAGTAGTAGTAACAAAAGAAACAAAATCAAGCGATGGGGATGGAGTGAGGCTAAAACCGGCCCCTACATTATCCTGTGCATAACCAACATACACATAGGCATTAGTACCGCCTGTTAATGCACTCCATGTGTTGGTAGACCAGTAGAAATATTGTTGAACATTAGTATCATAGACAAGAAGTGAATTGCTGGCCGATGGAGTAGCACTTGCATTGATGGTTGTTGCCAATGCGGTGCGCTCTGCGGTGGTGAGCCTTGGCATTAGCATCCCCTGATTTTTGTTGGGGGCGGTAATATCCAGAATGGCAAAAGGGTTAGGATTGTTTGTTCCCACACCAACCGATTGAGAGAAAGCTACTGATGAAGATACTGCCACGCAGATTACCACTGCCCTAGCATACTGAGCCAACTTATTCATAAGATTAGGGTTAAATACGATTCAAATTTGCCAATTGGTTTTGTTTCAATTCAAAAATTACAAAAAAATAATGGTTTTACCAGCTAAGAAGTTTTAGTTAGCTAGTTACAACTGTTTTTGAAAACGGTAAATGAATTTTCGGTTGGTAAAGGTAACCCACAACGAAGAGGCCTCTTTTGCTTGTAGCAAAAGAGGCCTCGCTTAGATTTTGGAGAATTTTGCTATTTATCTTTTTTAACCAACCCTTTCGTATTGTCGTCCGAGTGCCTGTCGATCAACTTATGCAATGGATCGATGCCAGCTTTTCGGGGCTTGTCTTTGACGGAAATCGTAAACGTGTTTTCTTTTTGTGTGATCTTGTGTTTTCTCAGATAGAGAAGACTGTCTTTACCGGCTTTGTTTTTTCCATACACGCCAATATCAATCCAATCGTTAATAGCGATGGATGATTCAAGGCCTGTACTGTCTGCGCGCATTTTTTCAGCAGTTACTTTGAGCGTTACTTCGAATTGATCTTTTGCCTTCTCTACATAACTAGCCTCTGTAGCTTTGTTTTCAAAAAGTGTTATCGTCTCAAACATATCGTGGATGATGGCTTGCAAACTATCGGGTGTTACTTTTTTGATTTCTTTCAACAAATCGGCAGAAGTAGGATAGGGGGCATCTTTAAACTTCCAGGCTGCGTTGTATCTTCGGAAGGCTGCATTGACGCTGTCTTCGCCTATGTAATCTTGCAACGCAAAGAACACAAGCGAAGCTTTTTGATAGTGGATGTAGCCTTGTCCTTCCACAAATTCTAGAGGTTGTTCCTTTTTTCGCTCGAACGCGCGACCGCTGAGATATCTGTCTAGTTCATATTTCAAATAACGCTCCAAAATTTCTGGTGTGAATTTTTGTTTCAACACCATCAATGCTGAGTATTGCGACATGCTCTCCGACAACATAGCGTTTCCTTTTACGCCCGCTTCCATCACCTGGTGGCCCCACCACTGATGAGCTACTTCATGTGCCGTAACATAGTAGACATAGTCAATGTCTTTTTCGGGATCGTCTATTTTGGCAATGAAGCCGATTCCTTCAGAGAACGGAATGGTATTCGCGAAAGACTGCGCAAAAGATGAATAGCGTGGGAACTCCATAATCCTAACTTGACGATATTGGTAAGGCGCAAAGTTTTTCGAATAGTAGGCCAATGCATCTTTCATCCCCTCCATCATTTTTTCCAGATTATATTCATGTCCCGGATGATAGTAGATTTCTAAATTGATGTCGTTCCACTTATCGCGTTTTATCGCGTAGCGTGCCGACACTACCGAATAAAAGTTGCACATGGGTGCATCCATTTTGTAAGAGAAATAATTGCGACCATTTTCTTTCCATTCTTTTTGCAGGTAGCCGGGGGCAATCGCAATTTGATCTCCTTCTGTGCTGATGTCCATTTCAAAACGGATATGATCGGCATCATCGCCAAACAAGCTTTGCGCCAATCCCCTTGGGTCGTTGCGCTCCATCATGCGTTCTTTTTCTTTCAGCTTTCGCTTTTTGCGCTCGTCATCATCGCCTATTTCAAAACCACTATTGTAGCCTAGCGTAGGGAAGAAGGCAGTATTATTGAAAAACGATCCATTGAAAACCACGTTGGTATTGCTTCCGCCTTGTTCAAAACCTCTTGTGTCAAACGTTACTTTGAAATTCATTTGCAAGCTATCGCCAGCGGCAAGGGGGTTGGCCAATTCGTACACGTAGTATTTGAAGTTTTCAAAATTCTCTTTTACAACGGCCTCGCGGTTGAACTTCACATAGTTAATGATCAACTGATTGTCTATGCTATGTTGGATGTGAATGTCTTTGATCGGTTGGTCTGTTTTGTTCTTCAACCAATAATATCCTTCGGCAACAAAATCGCGCGAGTAGGGATAGATGTCTACTTTTATTTTAGTATCGACAATTCGTGGTTGTGGAACGAAATCATATTTTTTCAACTTTTGTTCGTACTCTTCTTGCTGATCTTCCTGGTCATCGGATTTCACAAATTTGTTTACAATTGACGTATTGTAATAAATGTAAAACCCAGAAAAAAGAAATACCGCCAGTGCTGAAAATGTGAAAACAATAAATGAACGATTTAAGCGAAGTTTGCCAGTCTTCCACCGCATTTTCATTACGGCTTCTGAACCTCTCACCGAAAAAATCACGGCAACGGCAAACAAGAACATAGCCATTGCAAACCAATACACTTTAAACCACGAAAATGGCGGCACATAGTGACCGTAAACGTTCATGTCAGAGAATGTTCCGAGACTGCCACTTGCAAATCGCCATAGATTGTGCTCAAGTCCAAGTTCTCCCATTACACCGCGCACAATAAAAAACAAAATGCACAAAGCAAAGCCCAAAAACTTGTTGTTGACCAGCACCTGAATAAATATGGCCAGCAGTGTGTACAGTACCAATAGTGTTAGTGTACTGGTATAAAGTGTGCTGAAATAAATAGGCAATTCAAATTTGAAATATCCATAGGACGCTTGGATCACTACACCGCATAGTATTAGCACCAGCAGCATAATCAAATAGATGAACACCAATCCCAAAAATTTGGAAAGTAAACTCACAAAACTGGGCAGCGGCATGGCATCAATAATCAGATTGAAATTGACAGCCCGCTCTTTCCAAACCAGCTCACCCGAATAGAAGATGGCAATGATGATAAAGAAGAGCGTGAAGCCATCCAACAATCCGAGAATGGAATACGTGGTTGGGTAGGAACTGGTGCCATACAACTGGTTCATGTTAAATGCATTCACCACTAGCAATAACATGCCTGTGAAAAGTATAGCCAAGAATGGAATCTCTTTGACAACAATTTTAAAATTAAAAATGGACATCCGCATCAGTTGCTTCACGTAGGTACTCCAATTGATGACTTGGCGCGCAGGAGGAATGATAACATCCGTTTTTGTGGCTTTATCTTTAACCGCAGATGGTTTTCTTTTGATCAGCGAGTTGCGCACCACATTAAATGAAAATCCGTAGTAAGTAGCTACTAAAGCAAGCACACCAAATCCCATCCAGATAAGTCGGTTGTAGAGCATAATGCCTTCGAGCGGCACTAGCATGGTATTCTTTTCTGCCGGTGTCCAGTAGCGTGTCACGTAGTCAAAAGTTTGTGAGCCGAACGGATCAAGTAAGGCTGCGGTTTCTTTCCACTCTACATCTGCCAAGAAAGAGGCAGCGATGCTGTACAGTACTAAGAGGATAATCCCTTGCGTATAGATTACTATTGTTTTTCTGCCGAGCGCACCCGCCATGAAAAATAAAGAACCCATGATGAATAAATTGCTTACGCCATAGAATAAAAAGGGTTGAAAGTAAGACCACGCATTGAACGGGAGTATTTCTTTTTCCTTCCAGTCTACTTCCCAGGGTACGTATTTGCCCACGGCAAAGCCAGTCATCAAGCCTATCCAAATCGCACTAAAAATAAGCAACAGCACTAAAAATGATCCGCCAAAGCGACCTAACAAATAATGGATTTTTTTCATCGGAGTGCTGAACAACAATGCCTCCATGTTATGATCAAAGTCGCGAACAATGGCAACGCCCATAATGGCCGAGGTGATCATCATAAATGAAAAAACCAAGGCATTGGTAATGTTGGCAATGGCAAATGGCGAGTTGGCTTTAATCTGACCAGAAGCTCCACTTACGCTTACGATGGGGCTTGCCACAACGCCAAAGGCAATCAAAAAGATGATGGCAAAATAAATGTAGTTGGCGGCCCGCTTCTTGCGGTAGCTCAACTCGAATGAGAATATTTCTTTTAACATAATATTTTTTGTTAGGCCACTACTTTTTCTGCGGAACCAAATACATGCGAGAAATAAACATCTTCCAAGTCAGCTTGCGTTCTTTCAAAGGACGAGTCGGGTTGCACATCGCTTAACACGGTAATCTCTGGTCGGCCTGCGATCAAGCGCTCGGAAATTAAATTGTAGTTTTTTCGGTACTCCTCCAGTTCGGTTTTGGCGATGCGCTTGCTCCACACTTTGCCTTGCACCTCAGCAATAGCATCCAATGGACTGCCTTTGTATAACACCTGCCCCTTGTTGATGATGGCCATATCGGTACAGAGTTCTTTTACGTCTTCAACAATGTGTGTAGAAAGAATGACGATGGTCTTTTCACCTAATTCTGATAGTAAATTCAAAAACCGATTTCGTTCGGCCGGATCGAGACCTGCCGTGGGTTCATCTACGATAATCAGGCTAGGATTGGCAAGAAGAGCTTGCGCAATACCAAATCGCTGTTTCATACCACCCGAATAGCCGCCCAGGTTTTTTTCGCGTGCTGCCCACAAGTTTGTTTTATGCAGCAACGCTTCGACTACCGCTTTTCTTTCTTTTTTATCGACAATGCCTTTTAGAACAGCTAAATGATCTAACAAGGTAACAGCATCTACTTTGGGGTACACACCAAATTCCTGTGGAAGATAACCAAGCGTTTTCCGTACTTCTTCTTTTTGCGTGAGCACGTTAATGTCGCCTAATTGTATCGACCCACTGTCGGCCTCTTGCAATGTGGCAATCGTGCGCATGAGCGATGACTTGCCAGCTCCATTAGGACCAAGCAAACCAAACATACCTTGATTGATGGTGAGTGAAACGTCTTTTAGTGCTTGCACACCGTTGGAATAGGTCTTGCTGAGATTTTGAATGATGAGTTGCATAGTTAAGGGATTGAGTTATACGACTAGTCGGTTAAGTGGTCAGATTGTTACAAGGTTAATTATGATTTCAGAAAAATAGTCAATTTAGGGCATCTTCAACTGATCTGCCCGCCAAAAAATTTAAGATCAACAGGCTCTTGTACAGCAAGAAAAATTTTGATTTTATTTCTTGGAATCCAAGAAACAATTAGACGCCTTGGTGAAGTAATTGGTACTATTAAAAGCTAAAGCTTGCATTGACTCTGTATACAAAATTATTGGATAGATCGGGTAATTGGTATGGCCCATACCGAAAGAAGACAGATGCACCAATGCCAAAGTAAGCTATGTTGGCATACTTAAATCGCAGTAGGTTATTGAAGCCAGTACCCGATTCAAGAAAACCTTTATTAAAAGATTGCAACGAAATAGTTGTGCTTATGTGTGCATTGGGATTGGCCAATAAGCCAGCCCCTGCATGATGATAAATGAGCCATTCGGGCTTGCTGTAACGAGCGTTGTAAAGCACATTGCCGAAATTGTGATTGAAGAAAACCGATGCGTATTGCGAACTGGCAAATTCGTACATCCCCATGGTTTGAAAGTATTCGTCAATGAAAATGCCTTCGGCTTGTTGAGCACCTCTACCCGTAAATAACTTCCCGTAAGGGGCCACACCCTCTACCCAGCCAGCATGAATTGCGATTTTCGTTTTGCCTTTAGGCCGATGTTTAATTTGAAAACGAGATGATAGATCAATGCGTTGATAGTTGAAGTTTTGGGCATCAAACCAGGCAACACTTTTAGCGTAGTTAACGACAATCATCGGCCACTCTCTGCCAAGCCGCACTTTTTTGCCTGTTAGCTGCATGTAATTTTCACTTCCTGTGTAACGCAGCGACAGGCCCACTTCAGCAAGGGAAAAACGATTGAGCGATTCGCCATTGAGCAGTAATGCATAATCATAGCTAGGCTTGATTTCGTTTTTAGATACAAACCCTTGTGCATTAATTTGTGGAAGAATCCGATAGCTCACTTCACCCCGATAGGCCTCTATGCGATCGTATTGCGAACTGGCCAACCTTCTGATGCCCTCACTAGGGTTGGTGAAATCGCGTTGCAAATTTACGGTAGAGTAGCCCGTTTCATAGATATCATTGAAGTACTGAAATGAAACGGAAAAGTCTTTATTCGGATTTAGGTTAAGCTGCGCTTCTCCGCCATATTTCCATTGCTTATCATTAAAGCCATACGCAGCATAGCCGCCCAATCTCAACCATTTTGAAAATCGATTGCTGGTATAAATGCCAGCGCCCAGCCGAAGCCCCTCGTATTTATTAATGCGAATTATTTTGGTAAGGTCCCATTCCAGCAATCCCATTTGAATGCTCGTAGTAGCCAGTGCTTCCACGGTCTTTTCAAACCATCTAAATTTTTTCATTACAGAATCAATTACTACGTAGGTTTTACTTTCGCGCGCATCGAGAGGAGCAATTCTATATTTTTCAAGATTGGCTTGATTGATGTTGGCTGCAGGCGGAGATAGATCTATTTTGATATCACCAAATTCTGATTTGACGAGTGGTGGATTGATTTGAATGTCTTTGAAAAAACTTCGATGCTGCGCCACTACGTGACTTCCGAATTGCCCAAACTTATAAAAGTCGATATCGGTGTTTAGCTGCACTGGGAACCATTTGCCATTGATCTGTTCATAATTTTGCTGAATGCGAATCCCCGTAAGGGCAAGCGAATCGGAAGATGCTGCGATAATGTTTTTGATAGCGTACCCATTTGTGCTGATGGACACCATCCCTTTTAGCCCGGTAATTAATTTGCCTTTTCGTGGTTGGTATTGAATGACGTAAACCGTATCGTTTTCGAAAAACGTAGTGTCGGTCAAATAGAAATCATACCGATCTTCCGAATTTTTGCTGATCGGATTTAGGAAATCTTTTCCGAGTAACGATATTTTATCGTTGTAGAAAGAGAAGGGCTGGTAGTCGGTAGCTACATTGGCAAACAACGGGCTTTTAAATCCGCTCGCCTTAAAGCCGATGAGTGTTTCTTTTTGTCGGTTGGGGTTGATTACTTTTTTTTCGGTTACCGATTCGGTCATAAAAAAATGAAAAAGGTTGCTTAAGCTGTCCCACTCAAGCAACTCTTTTTGCGATTTTGTTCTGGTGCCCGAGAAGCTTCTTAAACTATCTGATTTTCGTTTGACTTTTTCGCTCAACTCGGTAGGCCTAACTATAAACTTATTATACGAATGATATTGATAGCTGTCTAGATTATCAGGGTTGTGCAGTTTTTTATTTTTTACTGCTTCGCGGATGATGCGGAAAGCTGGATTTTCTTCGGCTACAAAGGTGAACTCTGTTAGAATGGTTGTGCTTGGATTTAGTAAAACCACTTTACGATTTGTAAAATAATCTAACGATAATTTCTTTTTTTGATAGCTGACATGCGAGATCAAAATAGAACCAGTATAGTTAGCGGGTATGCGTAACGTAAAATTACCTTCAATATCGCTGGTTGTTCCAATAGTGCCAGTCTCTAATGCGATATTGGCAAAGGCAATGGGCTCTTGTTTTAAGCCATCAACAATTTTGCCCGAGATAATTTGCGAATGGGCTACGAATGGAAGAGTCAAGAAAAGTGCTAGCAGTATTCTTGTCATATTTTAAATAAGTAATCAGTAGCTGTAAAGGTCTATCAATTACGGCAGCAAACGAAAAAATTATATAAATGTATCGTGGTTTTTATTTTTTGATTACCGATCAAGCCATTCTTTAAATTCCTGCACCCGTTCGCGTGCCACGATTACATCATCGTCATCAGAATTTTTTAAAATTAATTTTAACCTGCTATTGGTATGGTTGATCATATCGTTAATAGATTTTATGCTGATTATGTACTTGCGGTTGATCCGGAAATATTCTGTTGGATTCACTAGGCTCTCTAATTGATCTAACGTATAATCGAGAATGTGTTTTCTTCCCTCTCTGGTTTGGGCAAACGTAGTTTTCTCTAAGCTGTAGAAAAATAAGATGTCAGTGACTTCAATGGTCTTTAAATGCTCGCCCACTTTTACCACAAATCGCTCTTTGTATTTTTTAGTCAGCATTTGCATGGCGTATTCAATACTCTCCATGATTTTGGATGGCGAAGCACGAGTAGTAAGATTTTTCAATTTATCTAATGCCGTTTTCAAATCAGCTTCGTCAACTGGCTTTAAGATGTAGTCGATACTATTAACTTTAAATGCTTTGAGTGCATATTCATTGTAAGCGGTAGTGAAAATAATGGGTGCCTTCACTTCGGCTTGGTCAAAAATTTCAAAACTCAATCCATCGGCTAATTGAATGTCCATAAAAACCAAATCAGGTTGTGGATTTGATTTGAACCACGCTACTGACCGTTTAACTGAATCGAGGCAGGCTAAAATAACAGAATCAGGTTGTAACTGTTTGGCTAGCTTGCTCAAGCGCTCAGCGGCCAGTGGTTCGTCTTCAACGATGAGAATATTCATCTGTGTTTTCTACGTATTTTGAATAATCGGTAACTCAACTTTAAACATGGAATCCAGTTGCTTTATATTTACTTTTTTATTGGTTAAAAACTCGTATCGTCTTTTTATGTTTTTCAGTCCCAAACCAGACGAATCTTCCGTTAAAATGGTTTTCTTCTGTAGATTATTCTCAACAACAATATAGTCATCTTGCGAATAGACTTTAATGGTCAGCGGTTGGTCTTCTGCAATAATGTTATGCTTGATTGCATTCTCAATCAACATTTGCAAGGCCAATGGTGCCACTTGGCCCGCTATATTTTTCAAGGCGATTTCCAATTTCAATTTATCACCAAACCGAATTTGCTGTAGAAATAAATACGACTCTAAAAATCTTATCTCTTCATCAAGTGACACGAGTTCTTTTTCGCGCGTGTCCAACACATAGCGATACACTTCTGAAAGTTGCTTAATGAACTTCGCGGCTTTGTTTGGGTCTTCGTAAACCAAATTAGTTAGGGCATTTAAGCTGTTGAAAAGAAAATGCGGGTTCACTTGATTTTTTAGACTATCGTATTGAGCTTTTACATTTTCTTTTTTTAGCCGCTCAGCATCTACAGCTGATGCCCTCCAAGAAATTAGGAACCCTCTGCTGTGAAGAAATAGTGAAATAATGAAAGTAATGAGGAGCGAAGGAACTACAATATCGGCATAACTGCCGAAACTAAAATTCAAAAAATACTCCCAACTTCTGGCAATTAGAAGCACGATGCAGACCGTATAAGTAACTGTGGCAATCACCCCTACAATCAGCCGCTGAACAGGGAACTTGACCCACGATACTCTTTTGCTGATGAACTCTGTTAACTCGCCATTGCCAATCCATAGCGAAACCCAAAGTAACGTTGAGAAAATAGTGACCCATGAAAAGCGATAAAAATTGGAGTGACAACCCGTGCAAGTAAAGTAGGTGGTAAGGATAGAGCCAACCAACGACAATACAACTACGGTTAGGTAATATTTTATTTTCTCAAAACGCATGACGTAAATATAGTACCAGGACTTGAAAATTAAGACTTGCACCTTAGGTTAGTTGAAGGTTATTTTTTTTGTTCTCTACGCTGAGCCCATATCCGCTCAGGAAACAAAATCAGTTGAATGAAATTAAATTCAATGTAGTCGTAAGAAACGGTTTTGCCATCAACGATCATTGAAACAGGTGCGTATCTTAAATTAGTCCGTAGCAACCAAGACTCTGCTTTGGTGGGCTTGATATCCCACCCACCAATAATGCCGATTGCTGGTTTGCTCTCCGTGTATTCACTCCAAGTGTTATTTATGTTTAGGTCTCTAGTTGCAAAAAGCAAACTTTCATGGCTTGCCGTAATACCTAGGTAAGGTGTAAAACCGTGATAGTCGCCCAAGAATTTATATACTTCTAACATGATGGATTTACGGTCGTGAATATGTTGAACTCCAAAGCCTTGGTAGCTATCTGACATTTTTCTGTACGATAGGCCAACGTTTAAGTTTAGCTTGCTAAAGAAATAACCTACTGTGAAATCTGGGATAACTCCAAAGTAGCGTTTATGGTTTTCAAAAAACGGATAGTTTAGTTTGTCATATTCAGAAAACGTAGGAATGCCAATACTTGCAGACAGACCCAACCCAACATAAAAAGCGCTGTACTTGTGATACTTTTCTAGCGCTGCCATACGCTTTTTTATGTAGGCTCCGTTTTGATAGGTTGATTCCAATAAATACTTTGCTCCAACGGTAAATGCAAATTGCGGAAGTTGTAAATTTCCATTGGTCGTTCTGGTAACAGGATAATCGTATTGGTTGTCGAAAAAGTATTGCATGCCTACTTCAAAAATAGTACGCTTACCTCTGTACGAAATCCCTGCAAGTATCGGTGTGGTATTTTTTACTAACGATATACTTTTTTCTGCACCTTTTATAGTTTGTTCAAAAGATGATATGTTCCAAGCCATCCCTAGGTAAGGTCTTATGCTTCTTGTTTTCAATTTGTAAGGATAAACTTTGAAACCTGTTTCTACACCTAGGTCATACTCAAGATTGGAAAATTGGGAAGGAACTTCTTTTTTATAGCCACCTATTGGAAATGAAACATACAAATCGGCATGACCCCAAAAGTGAGTGCCGCCCCAAACCAATCGCGGAATAGAATAACCTTTGAAAACTACGTTGGCGTTGTTTGATAGGGGAGAAGAACCATTTGAAGTAGCCAATATTTCAAGACCAAAATACATGTTTGCGAAACCAAATCGCTTTTTGAGTTGTGAAACACTATCGGGATTAAAGTTTTGAGCAAAAACTTGGCTGTAAAATGTTAGAAGCAAAATCACTTTTACAAATTTCATCGGTACTTTTTTAAGGGTTACTGTTGAGACTTAGGTTGGGGCTTAGTATTGGGGGGCTTAGGACTGAGGTGTAGGAAACAAGCCCCAAAGTCCTAATTCCCAAGTCCCAACTATTGGCATTGCTTTAACAATCCCTCCGTCATTCCTTTTCCCCACTGTGGAGCCAATGGATTTTCAGATTTGTAGTTGCTGAATTTCTCCAATGATTTTTTGGCAGTCTCGCATGCTTCGTTGGTTGACATGCCCATGAAACGGGCGGTGCCCATTTGCATTTGCGCCAAGAAAGCCAACGCTCTAGGGTTTTCTGGATTCATGCCTACCGCTTTGCCGTACAGTTGAAAAGCCATACCTGAATACTGCTGTCCGCGTGTGGCAGGGTCAACCGTTACACGAATCATGTGAATAAAACCTTCAAGTGCCACCAACTCCGATTCGTTGGCATTGATTTTCTTTCCGTTTTCTATCGCGGCCAATGCTTTGTCTAAGTACGCATCTTTTTTTGTGGCTTCTTTCTCTTTGTTGGCTAGCATGACCCAACCGAAGGCGCTGTAATAATACGGCTCCCATTTTGTTTTTTCTGCGGAAGCAATTCGCTCAAAAGCATTCACAGCATCTTGATATTGCTCGGGCGTTTCGGCAGCATAAACCGCTTGAATGTGTTTGCTCATCTGCTCGATGTACTTGCTATCGGTAGCAAATACTTGTGTTGAAAGGATTACGGCAAAAAGGAATGTGATTGTTTTCATAGTTATTAATTGTTTAAGTGATACTTGATTCTGGATACTAGATTCTAACTTCTATCTTCCAACCTTTAACTTCCGAGCTATCGGCTGTTGTCCGTTGACGGTGGTCCACTAAAGATTCGGCAACTGCCCAATAGATTTATTTTTTGAAATCGTGATAAACACTCCGAGAAATATAAATCGGTCTGCTGCTTGTCGGGTAGCGCGACTTGCATACACACCATTGGCATCTGGTGTGTTGGCATACTGGTAGCCAAAGATGTTGTCGTTGCCCAAAATATTAGTGCATGAGAAATACAAAATCAAATTCGGTTTGGGCAAGTAAGCAATGTTCACACTCAAATCTTGATAGGCAGGCGTACGGTCGTTGTTGAATTTATCATTGTTCGGATTGAAATAAGGTCTCCCACTCGTAAAGCTGTACGTAACGCCAGCTTGCATTTTCAAAGCAGAAATAAAATGTTTGTACACTACTGACAGATTATGCTGCGAACCAAAGTTGGGTACGGCTTTCTCTGGAAAATTCAGGTAATCACGTTCAGTATCTAAGTAGGAATACGACACCCAATAATCTACATTTTTGAAAGTCTGGTTATCGCGCCAAAATAATTCTACACCTCTTGCATAGCCACTGCCAGCGTTGTTCAATTGACTTGCATCAAAGTTGACGTACTTCACCAAGTCAAAATATCTTTTGTAGTAAGCCTCCACTCGAAACGTTTTGCGGTCAGTAATCAGTTGATAATTCAAAATAAAATGCTCTGCCTTTTCGGGATTAAGTTGCGTATTGGTGCGCACATATTGGTTCTTAGCAGATTGCCGAAACAATCCGTATGCAAATGAAAACTGACCTTTGATACTGGGCTTATACGCCATGCTAAAGCGTGGGTCTACACTCGCCTGATTGATTAAACTATTTTGCTCTGTACGCGCACCTGCTTTCAACACAAAATGTTTGTTGGCAATGTATTCTGCCTCAGCAAAGCCAGCAGTTAATTGTTCGCGGAAGCCAATTTTCTCTGAAAAGCCTGAAGTACTATTGAACTGATAGGCGTCATAAAAACGGTCGTAGTACTCTGCACCCATGCGTACATTCAGTTTTTCATTGGGTGAATTTTCAAAAACCACTTTCGTGTGAACACCTTTTTCGGTTTCACCTATTGGCAAACTTTGAACTGTCAAATCATTTTGATTGAACGTGTACGAAGCACCTCCGCGCATACTCCACGTTTTACCAAGTCCTTGCGTGTACGATACATTCCTGTAATTGTAGTTGTTGGTCAAATCCAATCGTTGCTTGATGCTTACATCTGCAATGTCGTGATTGAAAAGTGTGAACGTAGAACGATTGAAATTTCCGAACACCTTCACCATGCCATCTTTACCAACTTGTTGGCGAAACGCTCCACTACCCTCCATCGATACAGGCGCAGCAATCCAATCAATACGCTGATTGATTAATCCCATATATGGTTGCAAATTGGTGTACTGCACTTTGCCCGAAGCCGAGCCACGATTCCACACTTGCGTGTGTGCCACATCAGCACCTACCGATAAAATCCCAATATCGGTTTGGTTCATCTCCGCTTTGTCTTTAGAATTTAAAACCAAGGCAGAAGAAAGTGCTTGGCCATACTCGGCCGAATAGCCACCCGTACTAAAGCTAGTACCTTTGAACATGAAAGGAAGGAACCTGCCGCGCGAAGGTGTGTTGGGTGCAGCCGCTCCGTATGCATCCAACACCACCAAGCCATCTACAAACGTGCGCGTTTCGTTGCCATCGCCACCGCGCACAAACAAACGACCGCTCTCGCCAACTTTTTGCGTACCAGGCAACGTATTCAGCGCGCCAGCAATATCGGCAGTAGCACCCGCGGTAGTGGCAATGTCAAGCGGCTTTAAGATCGTTCTGCGTTTTTCTTCGCCCGCTGTAAACGAGCCAGCAGAAATCGTTACGCCATCCAATTGATTGACCGATTCTTTCAATACAATTTCAATAGAAATATTTTTTTCAATGAGGTCAACATTTTTGCTAAACGTTTGGTAACCCACAAAGGAGGCAAACAATTTTTTGCTTCCCGTTTCGGTGGTTGTAAAAGAAAATGTTCCGTCCATGGCCGTGCTGCCACCATCGTAGCTGCCTTCAATTAGTACGTTTACACCCGGCATTGCCTCGCCCGCCTCATCTTTTACCGTGCCTGTGATTTTTGTTTGCCCCCAGGCCGCTGCACTCAGGCACACCAACCAAAAAGTTAAATTCTTCATAGCATTTTTCTTGCAGTACACGCCAAAACTGCACCGCGCAGATTACTTTTTTGCAGCAGATTTACTCACCTGTAGTTCGAGACAACTGAAATGTAGCGGTGAGGCGATGGAAATCTAGAAGGATTGGTGTTTCGTGTGGTCAGCCTCCGCATAAACTCAATACTTGACCAATAAATTTTAACGTGTTCATTTCACCACTTTGACTTATTTTTGCCGATTCAAATAGTTTCAATTTTGAAGATTAACGCATTATGGCCGATTACAACAAAGAAGAGATCAAGAACATTGAACAGAAATGGCGAGAAGAGTGGGAGAAGCGCGGGGTTTATAAAGTAACTAACGATGCATCAAAGCCCAAGTATTATGTATTGGATATGTTTCCTTACCCTTCAGGGGCTGGGCTCCATGTTGGGCATCCACTTGGTTATATCGCTTCCGATATTGTGGCGCGCTTTAAGCGCATCAAGGGCTACAATGTTTTGCACCCCATGGGTTTCGATGCGTTTGGTTTGCCTGCCGAACAGTATGCGCTAGAACACGGAATTCATCCGGCCATTTCAACGCAAGACAACATTAACAATTTCAAACGGCAGTTAGGCAAGATCGGATTCTGTTACGACTGGAGTCGCGAGGTACAAACCTGCGATCCATCTTATTACAAATGGACGCAATGGATTTTTCTTCAAATTTTTGATAGTTGGTTCAATCGAAAGAAACAAAAAGCAGAACGCATTGCTGAGTTGATTAGGATTTTCGAGAAAGAAGGAAGTACAAACCATCCCATTCAAAATTCAAAATTCAACCTGCCTGCCGGAAAGGCGGGGATTCAAAATTTTGATGCTGCTGAGTGGAAAGGATTTGATGAAAAAACACAGCAAGAGATATTGATGCAGTATCGATTAGCCTACCTCGCCAATACCGATGTCAACTGGTGTGAGGCATTGGGTACTGTGCTTGCCAACGATGAGGTAATCAATGGTGTGAGTTACCGTGGCGGTTTTCCGGTAGTGAAAAAGCAAATGCGACAATGGAGCCTTCGCATCACCGAATATGCCGATCGGTTGTTAAAGGGATTAGATGAAATCGACTTTAGCGAGTCGATGAAAGATATTCAGCGAAATTGGATTGGGAAGAGTGTGGGAGCAATGGTGAGTTTTGACCTCACCCCCAGCCCCTCTCCAGAGGAGAGGGGTGACTCTTCGGAAGAAATTCATGCGCAAGATTTTATTTTTACCTCCGACCCTGAGACTTGGAATGCTATAAAAGAAAACGCAAAACAGAATCGAAAAGAGCCGACTGATGCAGAAGATAAAATTTGGCAGGCAATAAGAAATTCTCAATTGGGTCATAAATTTAGAAGGCAACATTCAATCGGTAGATACATAGTTGATTTTGTTTGTATTGAAAGAAAGTTGGTTATTGAAATAGATGGACTGATACATGAGTTTCAGAAACAACAAGATGCAGAACGCACTAAATTTATAAATCACGAGAGATTCAAGGTAATAAGATTCGCAAACGAAGAGGTATTAGGAAATATTAACCAAGTTCTTGAAAAAATTAAGAGCGAACTATTGGCAGAGGCTTCCCCCTCTCCTCTGGAGAGGGGGCTAGGGGGTGAGGTTTACTCTAGCGAAGCTTCCTCTGGTGAGGCCCGCATTCTCACCGTCTTCACCACCCGCCCCGACACCATCTTTGGTGTTGACTTTATGGTGATCGCCCCCGAGCACGAGCTCGTAAAGAAAATTACCACCGATGCTCAACGAGAAGAAATTGAAAAATATTTAAAGTATGTAGAGAGCCGCTCGGAAATAGATCGGATGGCCGAAGTAAAAAAAATCACGGGGGCTTTTACTGGGGCTTATGCGACTAATCCGTTCAATGGAAAACAAATTCCGATTTGGATAAGTGAATATGTATTGGCTGGTTACGGAACGGGTGCTATCATGGCTGTGCCGTGTGGCGATGAGCGTGATCATAAGTTTGCTAAACATTTTAATTTGCCCATTACCAATATCATTGGTTCGCATTACAACGGAGAAGAAGCGAATCCTACCAAAGATGCCATTCTAGAGAACTCTGATTTCTTGAATGGCCTGGTGATGCGCGATGCCATTGATGTGGTGATACAAAAACTAGAAGAAAAGGGAATTGGCAAGCGACAAGTAAATTATAAAATGCGCGATGCGGGTTGGAGTCGCCAACGCTATTGGGGCGAGCCGTTCCCGGTAATATTTAAAGATGACATGCCGTATGCGATGAAGGAAAGCGAACTTCCGTTGGAGTTGCCTCCTTCTAACAATTTCAAACCATCGGGTAATGGCGAAGGGCCGTTGGCCAACTTAAAGGACTGGATCAATTTTTCTCCAAACGGAAAACGCGACAGCAACACGATGCCCACACACGCAGGCGCGGCCTGGTATTTTTTGCGCTACATGGATCCACACAATACAACCGCTTTCGCAGATGCCAAATCACTCGACTATTGGAATCAGGTAGACGTTTATATTGGCGGGGCAGAGCATGCGGTCGCTCACTTATTATATGCACGTCTTTGGACAAAAGTGCTACATGATTTGGGCTATCTTAAATTTGATGAGCCGTTTAAGAAGTTAATTAATCAAGGGAAGATTACAGGGGATTCGAGATTTGTGTATCGATTGAATAAATCGGCTTTGAGTAATATTAAATCTGATACAAATCCAGAATTACCAAACATATTTGTTGGATATACGACTGCCAGAAAAATAATTGATGGAATATTTGATGACGAAGTTAAAGATTTGAATGATCGATTTGATGAAGATTTGAAATTATTGAATGATGGAAAAAATAGTTGGTCTTTTTCGACCAAGTTATCTGTGATTCAAATGCATGTTGATATAAGTTGTGTTGACGGCTTGGAATTAGATGTAGTAGCTTTAAAGAAGTGGCGACAAGCAGAATTTGGAAATGCTATATTTAATCTTGATGCTGAAGGAAAGTACATCTGCGGTTCAGCCATCGAAAAAATGAGTAAGTCATACTACAACGTTGTAAACCCTGATGAGATTATAAACAACTACGGAGCAGACACTTTAAGAATGTACGAAATGTTTTTAGGGCCATTGGAGGCATCTAAGCCGTGGAGTACACAAGGCATTGATGGCGTTTTTAAATTCTTGAGAAAGGTTTGGAATTTGATCCACGATCAAGCTGGCAATTTAAAGGTGAGTGAGGCAGAGCCTACCAAAGAAGAATTGAAGGTGCTTCACAAAACCATTAAAAAGGTAGAACAGGATATCGAGAATTTTTCTTTCAACACTTCTGTGAGTGAGTTTATGATTTGCGTAAACGAACTTGGTTCTTTAAAATGCAACAAACGTGCTATAATAGAGCCATTGATGATTGCGTTGTCGCCATTTGCCCCGCACATGGCAGAAGAATTGTGGGAGCAATTAGGGCATACTGAAAGTATTTTAGCAGCCACTTACCCCAAATACGATGAAAAATATTTGATAGAAAGTACATTCAGTTATCCTATTTCGATCAACGGAAAAGTGCGCGCACAAATGGAGTTTGCTTTAGATATGCCCAAAG
>JAAFHY010000056.1 GCA_013298505.1 Cytophagales bacterium | reverse complement strand
ATAAAGCAAACGCGAGGTTTAGCGATACTTTGAGAAAGTTGCTTGAAGGTTTCATTGGCTAGTTTTAATACTAGCACAAAAATATAAAATGAATGCGATTAAGCCTATAAATTGCTGAGCTTGATCTCGTCAAGGGCAACCTCCGTTAGCGGCTTGGTAATGAACTTAATGACAAAGTTGTTATTAACGATCTTGTCAATATCTCTTTTATTGTCTGAACTGGATAAGATAATCACCTTGCACTTATTACGAACTAATTCGCCAAATTTTTCAAACTCGTATAAGAATACGAATCCATCTACAATCGGCATATTGATATCTAAAAAAATGATGCTTGGTAAATTGCCCGCGTCTTTCTCGAATTCGCGAAGATAATCAAGCGCACCTTTTCCAGAGCTTTTTACTTCAACACGAGTCGCGAATTTAGTTATCTCTATAATGCGTTTACTTATAAAATTATCGGTGTCATTATCGTCCACTAACATCACCAAATCAAGGACTTTAGACGTATCTGTTAACATTCCACTTAAATTATTAATACGAATCAAAATTTAGACAAAAGTAAGCTATTACATCCACACCTCATTCATATCCTTTGCCAGAAACCATCCATGTGCCTTTTGCTCACACTAAAAAATGAAAGATAGTACTACTTTTTTAAAATTATCAATTTTTCGCCTGGTTTTATAGTTAATTCTCTTTTGTCATTCCAACCCATTAATTCTTTGATAGTCACACCGTATTGCCTTGCAATTCCGTAGAGTGTATCGCTTTCTTTAACAAGATGGTAGGTTTGCGCTATCGGTAATGAGGGGGTATTGATGCTGTCTTTTAAATGTACTTTTTGATCGGCTTTTGAACTGCACAATTTTAGATTTTGCCCCTCAGATAATTTACTTTCGATCGTTAGGCTGTTACACTGTATCAAATCAACTACTGCAATTTGGTATTGTTTTGCAATCGAATAAAATGTATCGCCTTTCTTAACTCGATAAACGATCAAAGAGTCGCTAGAATTTGGTAGTGTAGTTGGAGCTATTGGTTGAATAGGCTCCACGACTTTTATGCTTATTGCAGAGTCAGTTTCATTATTGGCAGAAGGCTTTATCTCCCAATTGAAAGAATCGTTGGCTAACGACATCACTTCTTTCGGTGGTAATTGAATATCTTCGCTCTTTACGGCAACCCGTTTGGCACTTAACCAAACGATTGAACCGATCATCAACTTACGGTCGGCTACTTCTTTATTCCACTTTTTTAATTTCCGTAACTTAACCCCATATTGCTGACTGATCGACCACAAGTCGTCACCTAATTTTACTTTGTGAGTTGTAGTTTCTGAACGATTTTTTTTCTTTCCTAAAAAATAATAAGCAGATTCATTCAGAGTATGATCAATATGGATTTCGTTATAGCTTAGAAGCTTAGCTAGCGAAATACCAGCGCGCGAAGAAAGTGTTACCACGGTTTCGTCACTCACTGGCTTGATTGCCAAAACCCCATTAATTAATTTGGTGGCTGCCGAGGAATTGGGTATGAACTTCTTTTCCATAGGTTTGGCCTTCGATACCTTTGTTGAAGCCATTGCTACCACCTGAAAAGAGCCTTCGATGGTGCTATTAGGTACAGTAACTACATAGGCTTTATCACTAGGTATGCTTCCTTTTAGTATCCACTTGTTGTATTGCTTCAATAATTCTTCGTCAACCGAAACCTCACGTGCCAACTCAGCAATTGTTTTTGGTTGGTTGGGTTGAATAAAGACTGCCTTTAATGTAGACTCTCTATCAACTGCGGTTTCAAAAGCCACTTTGTGCGCTATAAATTTCTTAATGTACCAATACGTTTCAGAAGTAACTTCAAAATGCCTCTTGCCATTAAGTCGATCACCCACAACTCTCTTTACACCGCCTGCTCCCATTTGGTATGCCTGCAAAGCCAAAATCCAATTATCAAACTGCTGATTGTTTTTCTTTAAATACATTGCCGCGCCTCTGGTAGCCGAAGCAATGTTCATTCGCTCGTCTATTTCTTTATCTACCCGCATGCCAACACTTAGCGCAGTGAAGTCTTTGAACTGCCAAAAACCAACTGCATTTGAAACCGAAACCGCATCGGCCACCAGCGCACTTTCTTGTAGGCAGAGGTACTTAAAATCATCCGGCAAACCTTCTTCGGCAAAAATTTTAGAAACAAGAGGAAAATACAACCTAGCTCGGTCTGCGGTAACATTAAAGTATCTCGCATGCTTTGTCATGCCATCTACATCTTTTTGAATTTCACGCCTGGCATCATCGCGAATAGCGAGTGTCATGTTGGCGAAGTGCATTTTGTGAGGCACTTGCGGAGTCTGGGCTTGCGAGGCAGCAGTTCCAAAAAAAATGAGTGCTACTGCTAAAAATCTCATTGGCACAAAGGTAAAAAAAAGTGGTAGCTGCGTAACATTCAATATTAAAAAATAGGTTAATTCATTAATTTTCTGATCATCATAATACCATCCCGTATAGGCAGCAATACATTTTCAACACGCCCGTCTGCCATAATCAGTTCGTTAAACTGCTTGATGGCCTTGGTATCTTTATCCTCCTTCACTCCTACCACCTTACCACTCCACAATACATTGTCGGCTAAGATCACGCCCCCAATTGGCACTTTATCAAATACGAGGTTGTAATAAGAAGCATAATTCTCTTTATCAGCGTCTATAAAAACCAAATCAAAAACATCGGTTAATGCAGGTAATATATTTAGCGCATTGCCAATTCGATAGTCGATTGTTTTTGAAAGACCAGCCTCTTGAAAATAGCCTCTTACTCGCGTTTCAAGCTCTTCATTAATATCTATCGTTGTGAGTTTGCCACTTTCATGAAGTCCCTCAGCTAAACAAATGGTAGCATAACCAGTATAGGTGCCAATCTCTAAAATAGTGTGTGGCCGAAGCATATTGCTAATCATAGAGAGCAAGCGCCCTTGCAAGTGACCCGATACCATTCGGGGCATCAACACCTCGGCATGGGTTTCTCTATTGATTCTTTTTAGCAACGCTGACTCGTCAGTAGTGTGGCCTACAGCGTATGCTTCTATTTGCTCTGGCAAAAAATTCATTACAATAATTTTTTCATTTTATTTTGGGATCATAACCAAGCAACTCAAATCGCTTTCAACAAAAATCTCATTGGCTAGTTGCTGCAACTGTGGCGCTGTTGTATCCTTAATTTTCTGTTGTATCTCTTCAAACGATTGAATGCGGCCGAGGTCAAGCAGATTTCTTGCCATCATAATCATATAACTAATATTGCTTTCTTCGGCCATGGCCAAATGCCCGAGTAGCTGTTCTTTGCTAGACGAAAGTTGCTTTACTCCTAGCTTATCGTGCCTCATTCGCTCTAACTCAACCTTTACCAGCGCAATACTCTTTTTTAATTGCGATGGATCAGTGCCAAACGAAATCACAAAAAGCCCAGTATCGGTAAAAGGCACAAATTGAGAGCCTATTGAGTAAACGTAGCCATGCTTTTCGCGCAATGTTAAATTTAGCCGTGAGTTCATTCCCGTGCCTCCTAAAATACTCGTAAGCATATAGAACGGGCTTCGCTTTTCATCACCCAAGTGATAAGCCGTTCGCCCAATGGCGCAGCGGGCTTGTTTGATTTCGCGCGCAAGCGAAATTTCTTTTGGCTTGTAGTTGGTAAACTTCTTCCTCTTTTTTGAAGAGGTAACTTTGGGGATGTGACCCAAGTATTTTTCGGCTAGTTGAAAAGCTTTATCAAACGAGATATTACCAACGATCGAGAACACGATCTTTCGTGTATCTAAATGCTCCTTTACAAACTTTAAAAAATCATTGCGCTTAAAACTCTTTACCGTTTTTTCAGCACCTAAAATATTCATGCCCAATGGATGACCCGAAAAAACGGTTGCGTCAAATTCGTCTTGAAGTGAATCTTCGGGATCATCGTAATACATCGACATTTCTTCTAAAATTACCTGCCTTTCTTTTTCGATTTGAGCAGTTGGGAAGATGGACTGGAAAGTAATGTCGGCCAGAAGTTCTACGGCACGCTCAACATACTCCTCTCGAAGCGATGCATAGAATAAGATCTTTTCCTTATCCGTAAAGGCGTTTAGTTCGCCACCCAATGATTCGAGCCGGTTTAAAATATGGAACGACTTCCGCTTCTTTGTTCCCTTAAACGCCATGTGCTCCCAAAAATGGGCTATTCCTTGATTGGCTAGTTCTTCATCGCGGCTGCCAATATCTAACATAATGCCACAGTGCACTATCTTGGTGGAAACCACTTGATTGTGTACTACCCTAATACCATTTTTTAATGAGTGAACTAGATAAGATCGCATGCCACAAAGTTAGTGAATACAACATCACTTTTTGTCCCATCAGCGAACGAACTTGCCCGAGTGCGGTCATTACTTTTGGCAATTAGTATTCAATTCGCTAAAATAGCACATCAAAAATTTTTGGCACTTCACTTGTAACCAATCACGATATGGAAACACAAAAAGTCAAGACCTGTTTTACGATTACGTTTACGCAAGATCAATACCAGCACGCCCGATCGTATGTTGAAGACATGAAGAAACATCCTCAGCGCGTTTTTTGGTGGGGAAAGGAAGGTAAGAGTGAAGAAGAATTAGTGATCGAACAGATTGCGCATCGGGTATTATCTGGCTTTTACAATAATGAACCATTTAGAGCGGGCAAGCAGATTGTAAAGATGGATAGTGCCACCTTCTAAGGTTAAATCCTATCGAGTACTTTTTCGATTAATGATTCTACCACTTTGGTAGGATTTTTTGAGAATTTATTTTTTATTCGATTGGCTATAATGGCATTTGCGCTAACTACCTCATGACCCAGCAGTCGAGCCATTGCATAGTACCCAGCTGTCTCCATTTCAAAGTTAGTAAGCCAAAATTCGCCTTTGTGGTAATAGTTTAAATCCTCCAACAATTTCGGGAAACGGATTGGCAGTCGAACTTGTCGACCTTGTGGCCCATAGAAACCCGGGCAAGTAACGGTATTGCCAATAATCATTCCCTCGCCAATTTGATTACGTAGGTTTTCTGAACCGCGCACTACATACGGCATAAAAGGTATTCCGATTTTTTTCTGAATATCATGCGCCAAGCCTGTTTCAAAATCGTCCATTGGCAAATCATAAAAATTCATCAGATTATCAAGCCCAACAGCGTAATCTGAAACAAGATGCGAACCCAGCGGGACATCTTCTTGAAGCGCACCCGAAGTTCCTATACGAACTATTTTTAGCTTCTTCTTTCTTGTTTTTGGTTCACGGGTTTTTAAATCTACATTGACGAGGGCATCTAATTCGGTAAGGAATATTTCAATATTATCAGTACCAATACCTGTACTAATCACGGTTACTTTTTTTCCACGATAAGTGCCCACATGCGTGATGAACTCGCGCTTGTTCATTTCAAACTCTACCTCGTCAAAAAACTGGCTCACCATATAAACACGACTCGGATCGCCCACTGTAATAATGGTTTCTGATATGTGCTTTGGTAACAGATTCAAATGATAGACGCTACCATCGGCATTCAAGATCAAATCAGTTTCGGATATGCGAGGCATTTTTACTTTACCTTTTGAGCCGGATTGCCAAAAACGGTTTCACCAGCTTTCACATTAGTAACAACTACTGAGCCTGCACCAATCCTCGCGCCCTTACCAATCATTACCCCAGCCACAATCGTTACACCTGAGCCGATAAAAGCTTCGTCTTCGATCGTTACGTTTGAATTGACATTTGAGCCTACACCGATCTGAACAAAATCGCCTACAGTGGCTTCAGCTCCTACGATTACATTGGCATGAATAAGGCAATAGCTGCCAATTGTTGTACCAGCGCCTAAGTAAGTTCCGAAGTCGATGAAATTACCATGTCCGATTGATGATCGAACTGAAAGTGATGACTTAGCATGAATGGCATTTACTGGTTGTACCTGGCGCACCTCCTTTAGTACTTTGACTACGTTCTTTCGTAGCTTGCTATCATCTAAGGCAATAAAAGCCTCGCATTTTTTTCCAATCAATTTTAAAAAGCCATCGTCATCGGTATCTCCTAAAACCAATACTTCGTCTAATTCTGTTTTGTGTAATTTTTTATCGTCATCTAAAAAACCATAGACAACCACCGAGTTGGCTTCAAAAATTTCTTTTGCCGAACGACCAAGTGCGTTGGCTCCAAATATAATAACCGGATTTTCCATAGCGTAAAATTAATCAATTGGTTGGGTGATTGCCCGCAAAGAAAATGCCTTTTGCAAAATAATCTAGAAGTGGGTTACACCATGATATAGCAAACACAAAAAATGGCAAGAAACCAATTCGGTATCGCGACAAAGTGCCAAAATTAGGTGTTGACAGTGAGAGAAAAACGCAGAGTACGGAAACGTAGATAAAAATAAAAAAAACAACCCGCCAATCGGACTGAGTTCTTTTGCCAAAACACCAACCGGTGCCAATTATTGCTAAAATAAAATTTTCAACGCCCAAGGCCAACGAGGTCAGGCCGCTTGCCTCCCAAATAAAAGGCCTGAACAACCCTGAGATAAAAGCCAACGGTGAGTTAACTAGAATACTGAGCCATGTTGCGCTCAGCTGATTAAAATGAATTAGATTATCGGAGGCAGATATTCGCATGTATCGTTCATTATTTTCCACAATCACCTGAAGGATCCGATCCATATAAAAATTTGGATGGGCAAACGTGGCGAGTATTCCAATTACTAAAAAGCAAGCAACCCAAATTAAAAGTGTCTGTAAAGTCGAATACGATTTCTTTTTGATAATGAAAACCAAAATGATAGAAGGCACCAATACAGAAAGATAAGCAGCAAGCCAATAATATTTAAACAACCAAGCGATGGATAGCGCAAACACTGAGAGTAAATAATTAATTGCGTTTAGCTTTAACCCCCTCGCAAACCGAATGAAAATTGCTGTTAAATAATACAATCCCGATAAGGCAAGCGTTTCTTTGATTAAGCCAGAACCCCATAGTGCCACTGACGGCAAAAAGAAAAGCGACAAGGCAGACGCTGTGGTTACTTCACCTTTCCAACTAGTTAGCTGGCAATATAAATACCATGCAGACATAAAAGAGATAACTGAAAAGTATGCCGCACAAATCCAATAGTTATTGCCGCCCATAAGGCAAAGCAAACTTACAATCTTTACAAAGAAAGAAGTGCGATCTTCCACATAAAGTAAATGCCCCACCGAATCAACATGCTGAGAGGTGAACAAAAGATTAAGATATTCACTCCAATCTTTTTTCGCAATCTCTGCCAATTGACAAGCTATTTCAAAATAGCTCCACGTATCGGTTGCCCGTGAATAGTAATAAGTATAGATGAAACCCAGCGCAAAAGCTGCTACTAATTTTACTAACAATGCAGAAAAAAAAAGAAGAGATGATGTTGGGGTAAACTTTTTGTAAAAAAAAATTATTACTTCCAACAGAAGAGCACAATTGATTAGTATGATGAGTACGGTCATGATTTAATAAGCGTAGTGCCAACTACACAGTTTAAACATTGCCTCTTTAAACACATGTGGTTGTGCTGCTCAATAAGGCCTTGCGTATCAAAAGCCGACTTGGCCACCACTCCCACTTCTTGCCAGTATGTAATTATTTTGTTTTTTTCAGCTGGCAATTGTTGTAGTAGTTCAACCGCTCGCTCTATTTGGTGCTGGTCATCGGCTAGTTTGCCATATGCAATCAAGATCGGTACGATGGCATTGATAAGAAGTATTTCTTTGCTTGACCTACCTAGCGCGTGGGCTCCTTTTACCGATGGCTTTGAAAAATGATAATGAGATTGCCAATAGATAGATGGAGCAGTATCGAAAAGTGAAAGTAAATCAGAAACTGAGCCCTCGATAATTTTTGAGAACAACCCTTGCGTAGATTGCAACAACGAAGCGAACTGAGCTACACGCAACGTAGGGAAGTTAGCAGGCCGTAAGCGTAGAAATTTCCATTGTGAAAAATTTAGGGCTGGCTCGATTGAATACTTGTTGCTTAGAAAATGATATTCGGTATACAAAGATGTAATGTAGTCGCTCTTTGTTTTGGTTGTTAACATGCCCGCCTGACCAAACAATAATGCTTCAATCTGCAACTGGCTATTGCTGTGCTTACGCACTAATTTATAAGGCAATGATTTGGCGAGTTGAAAAAATGGGTCAGTATTAACTTTAAATCCAAAATTTTTTGCAATCCATTGATACGTTGTCTCATCCCAATCGCCATTATTTTGGTTCACTAGATTTATTACCTCGCTCGACTTAGCCTCTACCCTGCGCGTGGCGGCTTGCTCAATCATTGATAACGTGAGTATAGAATCAACCTGACGAATTGACCTTTCGCATGCAATGGTCAACGGGCTATTTACAAGATTTCTATATTTCAATATTAATTTCTGATCAACTCTTTCTTTCAATTCTAGAGTAGGAATACGAGTTCCATCAGCGCGCATAATTTGCTTATCGTTTTCCCACACCACGTGCAACACTACGTTCTCGTAAGCCAAGTCCGTTTGGTGTTTGTGCGAAATCCAATCAGACGATTTTATATGAATCTCTACACTACCAACCCATTGAATACTGCCAACATAAATTTTGGCTTGCAAAAAGTCTGGGCCAGCGTTGGTGTTGTGATTGCCTTGTTTTATGATTTGCAACTGTTCTCCTTCAGCGGTAAGCAAGTTGCTGGTATTGAAATACACAAATTGCCATACGTAATGAAGGAAAGACTCGTTCATACTACATATACTTTTTCAGGTATCGTTGCATTTCTTGTTGCATTTCTAACGCTGCTTTGTTGGCAGCCTCAGCAAAATCTTTCCCAGCAGATGCATAAATGATAGAACGCGAAGAATTAACCAACAAGCCGCAATGGCTGTTCATCCCTACTCTAGATATCGATTCCAAATCTCCACCTTGAGCGCCCACACCCGGAACTAAAAAGAAATGCTCGGGCGCCAATGCTCTGATTGCACCAATCTTATCGGCATGGGTTGCACCCACCACATACATCATTTGATCTTCCGTAGCCCATCGTTGCGAAGCAAAAATCACTTCTTGGAAAAGATATTTTCCATCTGTATTCTGCATCAACTGAAAATCTTGACTGCCCGAATTAGAGGTGTGCACGAGCAAAATAACCCATTTGCCCTGAAACTCTAAAAATGGTTTCACCGAGTCTTCTCCCATATAGGGCGATACCGTAATGGCATCAAAATTCATTTTCTTAAAAAAAGCTTTCGCATACAGAGTAGAGGTGTTCCCAATATCTCCGCGCTTTGCATCGGCTATGGTAAAGCAATCGGTAGGAATATAATCAAGTGTACGCTTCAGACTCTCCCACCCTTTGGCTCCCAACGCTTCGTAAAAAGCAGTATTTGGTTTGTATGCCACGCAATAATCTTTAGTGGCATCGATGATCTGTTTGTTGAATTCAAACATCGGATCGTCCGCAGATAATAAATGTTTTGGGATTTTATCGAGATCGGTATCTAACCCAACACATAAGTAAGATTGTTTTTTTCTAATCTGTTCAAATAATTCTAGCCTCGTCATTACGCTAAGTTAAAATAAAAAAGTCGGGCTACCCCGACTTTCAATCTTAAAAATGCTAGAAGTCAACTCAAAAAAATCACCGTCATTCCGAATCCCGATGGCAATATCAGGATACCTGCCTCGCAAAGACGGTAATTCGCATCATTTTACCTCAAATCATTTACTTCTACACCTGGATAACGTTTGGCATCGAATACAAAAAACGAATCATCAACCTTTAAGTTAGAAACGAACTTTGTAATAAAATACTTATAGCGGTTACCCGCCTTATCAAACATGGTCCAGCTTTGTATGCTTTGATCTTTTTTCGAGATCATCATTTTGATCTTAAAGTATTGAGCATTCTTTTTCTCTGGCACCAAGTCAATTTCTTCAAAACCGACTTCGGTTTTATCGCCTAAGTATAAGTATTTGAAACCCTTTTTATAAATTTCAAATATTTTAACCGGGTTAATCTCATCCGATTTCGGATCAAAATTATCGATGCTTACTTCTTTGGCCGATGGCAGGTACGTCCACACCGTAGTACCATTATTGATAATTTCTTGATCTTCTAGTGTGAGCTTAAATTTCTCACCCTTCACAGTAATCTTTCCTTTAAATTCTTCTTTGATCCCTTCCGATTCGTTGGTCATGGCCGAGGTAAGATTGGCTTCAAACGCAGGAATTGCTTTGTATTTCTTACTCATGGCTTCGAGTATCTCCAATGCCTTGGGATCGTACTGAGCAACTGAAATCTTTCCAATTGCTATCAAAAACGCCACACAAACAAACTTTTTCATTTTTTACATCTTTCAAATTAACTATGCCTTTCCTTCAATTCATTCAATAATTGTTCCAAACTTATTTCGTCCTTAATTAAGACTTCGCGTGCCTTTGAGCCTTCAAATGGTCCTACAATTTTAGCAGCTTCTAGTTGGTCTATTAACCGCCCTGCTCTATTATAACCTAGTTTAAGCTTTCGCTGAATAAGTGATGTGCTTCCTTGCTGGTGCGAAACAATTAGTCGGGCGGCTTCTTCAAACAATGCATCGCGCTCAGAAAGATCAACCGAGCTTGCCCCACCGTCATCTTCGCCTTCAAATTCGGGCAACATATAGGCCGAGTCGTAGCCGCGCTGTGCGCCAATAAACTCACAAACCTTTTCAATTTCAGGTGTATCGACAAACGGGCTTTGTAAGCGGATTACATCCGATCCATTGGAAAAAAGCATATCACCCATACCCACCAGCTGATCTGCACCTCCTGAATCTAAAATCGTTCTTGAATCAACTTTTGAAGTTACCCTAAAAGATAAGCGAGCCGGAAAATTTGCTTTGATCACTCCTGTGATAACGTTTACCGAAGGCCGCTGTGTAGCAACCACTAAGTGAATACCAATGGCCCTCGCTAATTGTGCTAATCGCGCAATGGGTGTTTCCACTTCTTTGCCGGCTGTCATCATCAAATCAGCTAGCTCGTCAATTACCAACACGATATAGGGTAAAAACCGATGACCTTCTTTGGGGTTCAGCTTACGCGAAATAAACTTAGCATTATATTCTTTTAAGTTTCTCGCTCCCGCGTCTTTCAAAATCTCGTATCTGTTTTCCATCTCAATACAAAGCGAGTTGAGTGTATGGACAACTTTTTTGGTATCGGTAATAATCGCCTCTTCACTGTTGGGCAACTTTGCCAAATAATGCCTTTCTATTTTGCTGAATAACGACATCTCTACTTTCTTCGGATCTACCAACACCAATTTCAGTTGGCTTGGATGAAGTTTATACAGTAACGAAGTAAGGATTACATTCAGCCCTACCGACTTACCTTGCCCTGTTGCACCGGCCACAAGCAAGTGGGGCATTTTAGCCAAATCAATCACCAACAATTCATTAGAGATTGTTTTTCCGATGGCAATCGGTAAATCTTTATCTGACTTTTGAAATCTCTCGGAAGCTAGTACCGATCGAATACTCACCATCTCACGATTTTTGTTGGGCACTTCAATACCAATAGTACCCTTACCTGGAATCGGTGCGATAATACGTATGCCTAGGGCAGCCAAACTCAAGGCAATGTCGTCTTCAAGGTTTTTGATGCGCGAGATTTTTATTCCTGCCTCAGGCACGATTTCATATAAAGTAACTGTGGGGCCGATGGTTGCTTTAATGCTTTGAATTCCAATTTTGAAATTGGTGAGTGTGGCAAGGATTTTGTCTTTATTTTGATTCAGTTCATCTTGTGTAACCTGTACTTTCCCTGTTTCATATTCATTCAACAGTTCAATTGGAGGGAATTTATACTGACTTAAATCGAGCGTAGGGTCATACAACCCTTGTGCCTCTACCAATTTCTCGGCAAGTATTTCTGTTTCTTCAACTGGTTCTTCAATTGTAAATAGTGGCTCGTCTTTCCCTTCGAGCGAAGGCTCTACCTCTAATTGCAATTCAGGTATTACTGGCTTTACTTCATCTGGGTTTTTAACAAACAATAACGGCTCTGGCTCTTCTTCTGATTGTGTGGGCCAGTGGTCGCGATCATCGGTATAAGCAGGCTTTTCATCTTCTAAATCTTGAACGGGCACTAACGCATCGTTACCAATTGGCTTGGGGTTCTTTACCTGAAAAGCGTTGATGGCAGTAACATTAAAGTAGTAGATGATGAAAATAAAAAGTGACAGTAGTAAAATCAAAAATGTTCCCCACCCAAAAAGCCCATCCGAAATTTTTGCCAACTCATATCCAAGACCTCCGCTTAAAAAGCTTACCTCGTTTACACCTACTAAAGTGTGGGTCAGATATCCCAACAATAGGCTTAACCATAGCCCTGCAAAAACAGAAAAGATAAAGACAGAAAAAATTGGTACCAACTCTCGCTTAAAAACTAGTTTGAATCCTATCAAAAAAAGAATGGGTGGTATAAAAAAAGCTGAAATGCCCATCCACTTAAAAACCAAAAAATGCGAGGTAACGGCACCATATAAGCCCAACCAGTTAGCCGCCTCTCGGCCCGATTCCAATATACTTGTATCCCATAAGGCTTCAACCACACTTTGATCTGCCTTGCCAGTAAATAGGTAAGAGAAAAAGGCTGTGAAAAGATAAATGGCAGTTATAATTAGGAAAAAGCCAGCCGCTAACGTGAAGCGAGGGTCTTGAAAGAATGAAAAGTTAAACTTAAGTTTTGACTTAGCTGCCTTGGGCTTCTTCTCCTTCTCGGGCTTTTTAAATGTATTCGACTTGTAGGTGTTTTCGGCCATCGCAGATTTGGTCGTAAAACTAACTAAATAACGTGATATTTTTGAGAGGTGTAAGCTTGGCGACTCGGCAAGCCTAGAATTAGTTTGAGCGGGAAACGAGGCTCGAACTCGCGACCCTCAGCTTGGGAAGCTGATGCTCTACCAACTGAGCTACTCCCGCTTATTATATCACCAAATTACAATTGTGGTAACAAATAAAAAAACCTTGAGCAAGCAGGCCCAAGGTTTTGAGAGGTTCCGAGCGGATTCGAACCGCTGTAGGAGCTTTTGCAGAGCTCAGCCTAGCCACTCGGCCACGGAACCCTATTTAGTTAGTTACAAATCTATAAAAACACTTCCGTATTGCAACCAACTAAAAAAAAGAAGGTGGCCTAAACCACCTTCTTTACTTAACTTCTATCAAAATTAGTTGGCTTCGCCTTCTGATTTTGATTTGGCCGCGTTCATCTTCTCCTTCAACGCACTCAATGCTTCGATATCGCCCAAGGTAGATTTCTCTGACTCTTGGTTAATCTTGTCGATGCTCTTTCCTTTCGGTGCAACCGGCTTCTTAGGAGCTACTTTCGGAGCCTCTTCGGTAGACCACATTGCCTTCATGCTCAACACAATTCTTCTATCATCTTTAGAAAACTCAAGCACTTTAAAGTCATGTGCCTCGCCAGCTTCTACCTTGCCACCATCTTCTTTAGCAAGATTTTTTGCAGAGCAGAAACCTTCAATTCCATAAGGCAACTCAAGTGAAGAGCCTTTATCATTTTTGCTGATGATGGTACACTTATGAACTGATCCAATCGTAAAGATGGTTTCAAAAGTATCCCATGGATTTTCTTCCAGGTGCTTATGGCTTAGAGCCAATCTCCTATTTGCCGAATCTAACTCAAGAACCTGAACATCTATGCTGTCGCCTACTTTCGTAAACTCAGATGGATGCTTTATTTTCTTTGTCCAGCTTAGATCTGAAACGTGAACCAATCCGTCAATTCCCTCTTCCAATTCGATGAACAAACCGAAGTTGGTTAGGTTACGAACAATGCCCTTGTGGCGTGTGCCTACGGCATACTTCGCAAGGATTTCTTGGCGTGTCCAAGGATCTTCAGAAAGTTGCTTGATGCCAAGTGACATCTTGCGCTCTTCGCGATCGATAGTTAACACTACCGCACTCAACTCATCGCCTACTTTAATAAAGTCTTGTGGGTTGCGTAGGTGTTGGCTCCAGCTCATTTCACTTACGTGGATTAAGCCTTCAACACCGGGTTGCAATTCTAAGAATGCACCATAATCTGCTACGTTAACAATCTTACCTTTCACTTTCGATCCGATTGCGATATCGGCCGCTAATGACTCCCAAGGATGAGGCGTTAATTGCTTCATGCCTAATGAAATTCTCTTCTTGTCGCCATCGAAATCTAATACCACCACCTTTACGGTTTGGTCAAGTTTCAACAACTCTTCTGGATGGCTGATGCGGCCCCATGAAATATCTGTGATATGAAGTAATCCATCTACACCACCTAAGTCGATGAATACACCAAAGTTGGTCATGTTCTTAATCACACCTTCCAACACTTGTCCTTTCTCTAAGTTGGTAAGGATAACTGCCTTCTGCTGCTCCAGATCTTTCTCAATCAACACTTTATGAGAAACGACTACGTTATCGTTGGTGTTATTGATCTTCACCACCTTCACTTCAATCGACTTGTTTACATAAATATCGAAATCGCGGATTGGCTTCACGTCAATTTGTGAACCTGGCAAGAATGCCTCGATGCCAAATACATCTACGATCAAACCGCCTTTTGTCCTACGCTTAACAAAGCCCTCAATTACTTCGTCTTTCTCTAATGCGCGCTGCACATAATCCCATCCTTTTACCAACTTGGCCTTTCTGCGAGAAAGTACCAATTGCCCCATCGCATTTTCGCGTTCTTCTATGAACAAATCTACTACGTCTCCAATCTTTAGATTAGACATGTCTTTGAATTCGGCCAACGGCACTAATCCATCCGACTTGAAACCAATATTTAAAATCACATCGCGATCGTTGATTCCAACCACGATGCCCTCTACTACTTCGCTTTCGTTTACAGAGGCAACCGTGCCACCGTACAACTTATCTAAATCGCCCCGCTCGTTCTTAGAATAGCCTTCGCCAAAACCTTTGCGATCGTACGCGTCCCAATCAAAATTTTCTAACGATACGTTTGATGTTGCTGATCTGCGGGCAGTAACATCGCGCACCATGCGGCTGATGCCTTCTTCTTCAGCTGCCTTTTTTTCAAGCTTAAGTTCGGTAAGCTCGTCTTTCTCGAACAGCTCTTCGGCTGCTGCGCCTTTCACTGCTTTTTTTACGGGAGCATCGTCAATAACTTGCTTCGCCTTTACTTTAGGCTCTTCTGCTCTTTCTTTTGGATCTTTTGACACTTTTGCCATGAATTTGATTTGCCCTGATTATACATGCTGCTACCGGGCGAATAGCGACAAATTAGGTTTAATAATGCTGCTTCAAACCAATGAAACAGCCCCACAGATGGCTGAGGGGCTGCAAAGGTAAATAAAAAATTGAAATAGAGGCTATTGGAAATCCTCTGGTTTTAGAGTGCCCACGGCATACTCGACTAGTATTTTTTGAAATAGAAGACGATACTCAGCTTGTGCCTTGTCGGTTTGGGCTTGCACCAAAATTCGGTTGGCGTTTACAAAATCAACAAAGTTGGTTACTCCCAAATTATAGCGTTCCGATTCGAGACTAAAGGCAAGTTCGGCAGATTTGAGTTGATCTAGTGTAACTACGAAAGCCTTCTTCGCACCTTCATAATTGCGGTAGGCACGGATAACGTCATTCTTAATCTGAAACTCTAAATTCTTTCGCGTAAGCTGGCTATTTTCATACAAGGTTTTTTGCTGAACATAAGCGATGTTGTTACGCAATCCATTAAAAAGCGGGATTGATACTTGTATCCCATATTGCTTGAAAACATTATCAGATTTAAATTGATCCTCGAACGATCGCTGTCGCTCATTGGCTATGGTTTTGGGAGTTTCTATTGTTTGCAAGCCATACCCAGATAGCTGAGACGGATCATTTACCACAAGCGTTTTGAATGTTTTTATCTTAATTGAATCTGGCTCGTTGCGTTGAAAGTTGTGTGCAGAGCCATAGGTTAAAAAAGCATTTACAGATGGTAGCATGTTTCCGAAAGAAGATCGCATCGCAAATCGCTGTGCACGCTCTGATTTTACCGCTCTCAAATAATCGCCTCGGTGTAGCTTTGCTTGCTCTGCTAGCTCTTCGGGGTTAAGGGTTTCATTGCCGATTACATTAACATCCCAACTTGGTTTTTCCACATCGTACTCTTCGAATGGATCCATCAATAGCGATTGCGATAAAAGTGCCTTATCATTACTCAAGGTTATCTCTGCTTGCACATATCGAAGCTCTGCTCCCTTTGTTAAGGCATCTTGATTATACTCGTCCACTTGCGAGCGAGCCCCTAAGGCTACTTGTTCTTTTGTTTGTTCCAACTGCTTGGCTAAAGCCTCAAAATTCTCCTTTGCAACTCGCAGCAGTTCTACATCTTGCATCACCTGCAAATACTGATTTGAAACTGTGTTAATTACATCTTGTGACGTTCGGTTAACAAAATTGGCTTGCGCATCTAATTGATTCGATGTTTGTTTGATGGAATTAATTGTGCTCAACCCATTGAACAAGTTCAATGAAGCATTTAATGACCCCGATACATTTTCGCGCACTCCATTAACCACCACCCCTGCGTTGGGGTTGAAAGAGTTTCCATCAAAAACTGATGCGCTGCCCCCTACTGATACACTTGGGGCCATGGAAGCAATGCTGGATATTTTTTGTGCTTGATTTAATCGAAGGTTGTTTCTCTGCTGATTAAGATTGATAGAATGCCTCAACCCCAATTTAATAGCCTCTTGAAAGGTCAAAACTCTTCGTGGTGAAGAAGGTTCGTTTTGGGCAATCGCACTTGCACAAAAAAGACAAACCCAAATTGTAGACATTATCCTCATAGCCATTACCTATTTTATTTCACTAATTCATCTGATTCAATTGCACCATCTACCACTTTAACTACACGTTTGCTGCGCTTAGCATTTTCTTCGGAGTGGGTAACCTGAATGATGGTGATGCCCTCTTCATTCAACTTCTGAAAAATATCCATGATTTGTTTGCCTTGGTCTGAGTGCAGATTTCCGGTGGGCTCATCGGCCAATAGTAGTTTTGGTTCGCCTACAATAGCGCGGGCAATGCCCACCAGCTGTTGCTGCCCTCCCGAAAGCTGCTCTGGGAACAAATCCTTTTTAGCCACCATGTTAAAGCGATCCAGCATCTCAGCCACCATGCTTTTGCGCTGGTTGCCACTCACGCCTTTATACAAAAGGGGCGTTTCAATATTTTCGTATACCGTCAATTCGTCAATCAAATGATACGCCTGAAAAATAAAGCCGATGTAGTTTTTGTGCATCTCGCTCTTCTGCTTCTCCTTCATTTTATGCACAGGCTCATCAAAAAAGTAATACTCGCCTGCCGAAGGCTCATCGAGCATACCGATAATATTCATCAAGGATGATTTGCCGGCACCGCTAGGCCCCATTATGGTTAAAAACTCTCCCTGCTTTACTTCTAGTTCAATGCCTTTCAGAATAAAAGTCCGTTGAAATCTAGAATCAATGTACTTGTCAATGTTCTTTAATTGAATCATAAGGCAGGTTAAGGGATGGCTATAAGTTGGTTTTGACCGATTGCTTGGCGAATAATATGCCAATGCTTAATTAAGTGCTTAGACGGGTTAAAACCGTGATAAGTTGCGTTGAGATCGTTCGGTTATGAAAAAAGGTGTCCGAAAGCGGATATATCAAAGTTCAAGATTCAAAATTCAAAACTAAAGTTGAAAGTACAAAGCGTAAAGTTGAAAGTGCGCCTGCAGGCTCAGAATAAGATTGGGAATAGAATCACATCTACCCTCCTATTCATGGCCATGCCCAAATACGATTCGTTTGAGTACACAGGGTTTTCAAATGCCCAATTTTTGGTGTGGATGATGTGCTCGGGAATATCTTTTTGAAGAAGTAAATTATAAACAGCCTCGCTCCTCATTTTAGATAGCCATTGATTGTATCGTTTGCCTCCGATTGGATCGGTATGACTGATCAATTGAATCTCGTATTTATCCAATAAGTTCGGAATCGAATCTAGCCAATGTGCCAACTCTTGTATCTGCTGTTCGTCTATGTAATAACTGCCTCCGTCAAAGTAAATGCTCTTTCTAATTTCGTCCGTACTTGATTGAGCCAATATTGAAATTGGAAGAAGTAAAATACAACCAATTAGTAGTGTGCGCATGGGCTGGCCGTTGATCTGTTTTAAAGTTACTAATTTATAATTTTTTGCGCTTAGCGAATGCTTAATCAATGGTTTATGTAATCGTGGCAACCACATTACCCCATCTTTGCAAGAATAAATTTGAATGAGCCATTAAACCTTTCGCGCTTTAAATATCTAATTTGCACTATAAAAAAATTTGCCTTTGGACGATAGCGAGCTTCTTCTAAAAATCCGAAATCCAGAATCGAGCAGCTATGGCTTCAATCTGCTGGTAAGGCAATATCAGCAAAGGGTATATTGGCATATTAGAAAAATGGTCATTGACCATGACGATGCTGACGACCTTACGCAAGAGGTTTTTATCAAAATCCATAAGTACATAGGCGGTTTCAGAGAAGACTCGCAACTATTTACTTGGATCTACCGGATTGCCACCAATGAATGCCTAAGTTTTTTAAATAAAAAAAAGCGAAGGTTTTTCTTGCCGATCGAAGATGTAGGGCAGCAACTAGAAGCTAAAATAGATTCATCGCCCGATATGGACGGAGATGCTATTCAAAAACAGTTGCAAAAGGCAATTCTTACCTTGCCAGATAAACAAAGACTCGTGTTCAATATGAAGTATTTTGAAGACCTTCCGTATGAAACGATTTCGGAGGTAACGGGCACTAGCGTGGGGGCACTAAAGGCAAGCTATCACCATGCGGTAAAAAAAATTGAAGAATTTCTGGCCAATTGATTAAACCAATAGATAACTATTGAATCTTAGCAACCAAATAACCAATTTGAAAGTGAAACGCCTCGAAGACATAGCCAAAAAGCAACCATTTACAGTACCCGATGGGTACTTTGATGATTTGCCAATGCGCATTCAGGCTCGCATACAAGCACCCCAAAGCCAGCCCTTTTGGGCAACCAACTGGGGGATGTCGCTCAAGTTGGCGATCCCTGTTTTAACCATCGGGGTAGTTGCCATTCTGTTTTGGAAGACTCCTTCATCACCTTCTGATCCGTTTGCCAAACTAGATACCATCCCGTCCGAGCAACTGTTAGCTTATTTAGAATCAGACGCAGTTACAACCGAAGAGGTAATAGAGAATGGGATACTCACGAGTTCAACGATCAACACACTCTATACCGAAGACGAGGAAATTTCTTCATCAGATATAAATGAAATGGTTCAGCAATACGATTTTAATTTTTAGGTTATGAAAAAGTACATCCTGATTGGCTTTTATGTATTTTGTTTGGCAACTGCCGCAGCACAAGATGGAGTGCCCGAAAAGCAGGATCCAAAAAACGTAGAAAAAATTCAGTCTGCCCGCATTGCACTTATTTCTGAAAAGCTAAAGCTAACTCCCGATCAGGCAGAGAAATTTTGGCCAATTTATAGAGAATTTACAGAGCGCAGAATGGACTTGAGAAAACAATTTAGGGAAGCAGAACGCAAAAACGATCCAGCAAGACCAAAAGCCGATAGAGATCAAGAGTTGCTTAAACTCGGCTTGTTTTTGAAACAGCAAAACGTAGACTTGGAAAAAAATTACTCTGAGCGATTACTCAAAATAATTTCGGCACAGCAACTACTTACGCTGCCTAAAGCTGAAGAAGAATTTAGAAGATTACTATTGCAACGCATACAAGATCGACAAGACTTACGCGAAATGCGCAAAGAGAATAGAGAAAATATTCGGAACAAATTAGAACAGCGAGCTAGGGAAAAGAATAATTGATGGATTGCTTTCGCACACTAAAAATAGTCACTCTACTTGTTGGAGTGACTATTGCTATTTCAGCTAATTCTCAACAGAAAGACTCCATTCGATTGGTTGAGTTGCCTCCTATAGATAGCACTTTCTCACTTAATCAATTAGACTCGATTTTTAGTTATTCAGATTCGCTTTCTATTTTCACTATGATCGACAGCCTCTTAAAAAATCAGCAAGAGGCTGGTTCTTCAATGGTGCTGAGGACAGGATTTAACAGCAACATTATTTCAGCGGGGCGATCGATTGGTGTAAATCAATATGGCGCTACAGCCGGGGCATCGTACTATCACAAAAGCGGAGTTTACGTAGATTTAAGTTCGTATTGGAGTGAAGCCTACAATCCAAGCTTGTACCTAACCATCGCTTCATTGGGCTATCTTAAAATAGTTTCAAAACATTATTCGGTAATGGCATCGTACGATCGGCTCATCTACAACAACACCGATATTAATGTGGAAAATCCACTTACTAATATGCTGGGACTATCTAATTTTTTGGATATAAAACCTTTTACTGCACGGCTCGATTATTCGTTTTATTTTGGCCAGCAAAAAGCACATCGGCTTACCCCAGGAATAACTATTACATTGAAAAAATATAATTTCCTTGGACTAGATAGAATCTCGATTATGCCAACCTACCAACTGCTTTTTGGAAATGCTACAATAACAAGTATCCAACTGGCACAGACTAATGCCGTGCGAATAAACCGGAGGCTTCCTGCCCTGAAGCAAGTAAGCACCAATCAGTTTGGGCTGATGAACCACTCCGTGACGATTCCGCTGCGATTAACGAAAAAGAATTGGTCGGCCACGCTCTCCTATTCCTATAATTGGCCAGTGGCTTTACCGGGCGAAGAAAATGCGTTGCCCGAAAACAGCTTCCTATCAGTTACTATTTCGAGGGTAATTAATTTTAATTCGCGTTAGTCATTTCTGGTTTGCCTAGCTTGCAACTTTTGAATACTTTACAAGCAAAACGCATTCGCATGAAAGCTTCTCTCCTATCCTTAATTCTATTAGTTAGTATCAGTTCGGTGGCACAACGTGATTATTGGCAACAACGAGTTGAATATGCCATGGAAATTCAGTTTAATTCAAGCACACACCGATTTGCTGGAAATCAAAAATTGAATTATTACAATAATTCGCCCGATACACTCACAAAAGTTTACTATCACCTATACTTCAATGCCTTTCAGCCCGGAAGTATGATGGATGTGCGATCAAGAAATTTGCCCGATCCTGACAGAAGAGTAATCGATCGGATTTCAAAATTGAAAGACGATGAAATCGGCTACCAGCATATTTTATCTTTAAAGCAAGATGGCAAAGAAGTGACGTATAAAGTAAACGGAACTATATTAGAGGTAACTCTACCAAAAGCCATCTTACCAAAAACCAAAACTACTTTTGATCTGCAATTTGAAGCTCAAGTGCCCATTCAAATTAGGCGCAGTGGAAGAAACAACCGAGAAGGTATTTCTTACTCAATGACGCAATGGTACCCAAAACTAGCCGAATACGATTTTCAAGGATGGCACGCCAACCAATATGTAGCCAGAGAATTTCATGGAGTGTGGGGCGACTTTGATGTTAAAATAACCATCGACCCTAAGTTTGTAATCGGAGGCACAGGCGCGCTTCAAAACCCCGATCAAATTGGGCACGGCTACGAAACCTCAAAAGCAAATTTAAAGAGACCCACATCGGGCGATCTTACCTGGCACTTTAAGGCGGCAAACGTAATCGACTTTGCGTGGGCAGCAGACCCCGACTATACACACGATCGCTTAAAAGTACCTGACGGACCCGAGTTGCATTTCTTCTATCAAAAAAATGAGAAGACAGTTGAAACATGGAAAAAAACGGAAGAGTATACAGTGAAGGTTTTTGAATACCTCAATGAACATTTTGGGAAATATCCATTTGATAGGTACTCTGTTATTCAAGGGGGCGATGGCGGCATGGAGTACCCCATGTGTACATTAATTTTAGGTGAAGGGTCGCTGGCTGGGGTAAGCGGAACCATGGCGCACGAAGTAGCTCACAGCTGGTATCAAATGACCTTGGCATCTAATGAAGGACTGCACGCCTGGATGGACGAAGGTTTTACTGATTTTGCCAGCGATGAAGCCATGAGCTCTATTCTTGAAACACCCTCGAACCACCAAGGAAGCTATAACAGTTATTTTAGTTTAGTTGCAAGCGGACTTCAAGAACCGGCCAATCAACATGCCGATCACTTCAATACCAATCGAGCTTATGGAACAATGGCCTACAGCATGGGAGCCGTATTTTTAGAGCAGCTCAAGTACATTGTTGGCGAGAAAAATTTTTACCTCGGCATGAAACGCTATTACAATACCTGGA
>JAAFHY010000055.1 GCA_013298505.1 Cytophagales bacterium | reverse complement strand
TCAAACAAATTCTCGTTCTGGTTTATCTCGGTATAGTTGAGTTTGAATTGCACCATGCGCGCAATCAGCGATTCGTAATCTTCGCGCGATTTTAATTCGATACCAATCAAAGCCGGGCCTGTTTCTTTGTTGTGCTTTTGAATAAACTCAAAGCGGACAATATCATCCGTGGGACCGAGGATGTGATTCACAAATTCTTTCAATGCACCTGGTCGTTGGGCAAAGCGAACGATGAAATAATGCTTTAACCCTTCGTACAACAGCGACCGCTCTTTAATCTCCTGCATCCGGTCGATGTCGTTGTTGCCGCCACTCAATACACACACCACACGTTTACCTTTGATGTGGGCAGCATATTGGTCGAGTGCTGCGATGGTTAACGCACCTGCTGGTTCGGCTACGATGGCATCTTCATTGTAAAGTTGAAGAATTGTTGAACTTACTTTCCCTTCGGGCACTAGCAACATATCACTGATAGTGTCCTTGCAGATTTCAAACGTTAAGTCGCCCACCTTCTTCACGGAGGCACCATCCACAAATCGCTGAATTTTTTCCAACACCACGGGCTTACCAGCTTTCAGCGCTTCTTTCATGGAAGGCGCGCCTGTGGGTTCTACACCAATTATTTTTGTATTAGGCGAGTACGTCTTGAAATAATGCGACATCCCAGCGCACAAACCACCACCGCCCACAGGCACAAATAAATAATCAACATCTGATTGCTCATCTAAAACTTCTTTCGCCACCGTACCTTGTCCTTCAATGGTTTTGATGTGGTCGAAAGGCGGAATAAACGTTTTGTTATTCTCTTCTGTAAATTTTAGTGCGTGAATTTGACATTCATCAAACGTATCGCCAATCAACACAATCTCCACCAACCCATTGCCAAACATTTTCACTTGATTGATTTTCTGCTTGGGCGTAATGGCCGGCATATAAATCACTCCTTTAATGTTCAGCAACTTGCACGACAGTGCTACACCTTGCGCATGATTGCCCGCACTAGCACAAACCACGCCCCCCTGGCGTTGCTCTTCATTCAGACTCTGAATCAAATTATACGCCCCACGAATCTTGTACGACCGCACCACCTGCAAATCTTCGCGCTTCAAATACACTTCGCACTCAAACTTCTCTGACAGCTTGCGATGAAACTGCAACGGGGTTTTAAGCACAATGTTTTTCAACACCAAGTGCGCACGGTGGATATCGATTTGTTGATTTTGTACTGAAACCATTTCGTTGGTCGTTGTTAGTTGTTCGTTATTGGAAGTCTAGCGAACAACCAATCACGAACAACCAACAACCATTTAGTTTATCATGCTCGCTTCCACCTTCTCCTTCTCCGGCCTCAACGCACGCACGGCCGCGCCCGCTTGCCAGAGTTCACTTTCACGAACTTCTTTCAACTCTTCCGCCAACTTCTCGCGATAGTCAGGTTTGCTGCATGTTTCAATCGTACGTTTTGCTTCTGCGCCACTCGCCACGCTTTCGTATAGTTCTTTGAATACCGGCAGCGTAGCCGCTTTAAATTTCTTTTTCCAATCCAACGCACCGCGTTGTGCCGTGGTCGAGCAGTTGGCATACATCCAATCCATTCCGTTCTCTGCCACGAGTGGCATCAAACTTTGTGTCAACTCTTCCACTGTTTCGTTGAAAGCTTCCGAAGGCGAATGTCCTTTCGAGCGAAGCACTTCATATTGCGCTTCAAAAATTCCAGCAATCGCACCCATCAATGTGCCGCGCTCGCCCGTCAAATCCGAATACACTTCTTTTTTGAAATCTGTCTCAAACAAATAACCAGCACCTACACCAATGCCCAACGCAATCGCTTTTGTTTTTGCTTTGCCGCTCGCATCTTGAAACACCGCGAAGCTCGCGTTGATACCTTTGCCTTGCAAAAATAATCTGCGCACCGAAGTACCCGAACCTTTTGGCGCAGCAAGAATCACATCCACATCGGTCGAAGGCACAATACCTGTTTGCTCTTTGAACGTGATACCAAACCCATGAGAAAAATACAACGTCTTGCCCTTAGTCATGTACGGTTTAATAGTCGGCCAAAGCGCAATCTGCCCTGCATCCGAAAGCAAAAACTGAATAATTGTTCCGCGCTTCACCGCCTCTTCAATGTCAAACAAAGTCTCGCCAGGAATCCAGCCGTGCGAAACCGCTTTGTCCCACGTCTTGCTGCCTTTGCGTTGGCCCACAATCACGTTGAAACCATTGTCGCGCAAGTTCAGCGACTGCGCAGGGCCCTGCACACCATACCCAATGATAGCGATGGTCTCATCACGCAAAAAGTCCAGCGCCTTTTCCATCGGAAACTCCTCGCGCGTCACCACTTCCTCTATCGTACCTCCAAAATTAATTTTAGCCATATTAGTTATTGTTAGTTTTTAATTATTCATTTTTAATAAAGTTCAAAGTCTAAAGCTGAAAGCTAAAAGCAGAGTATCAAACTTTCTACTTTTAGCTTTGAACTTTTTGCTCAATCAACATCCACAATCCTCTCACTCAATTCAAAATACAAATGACTCCCCTCATGCGCACGCACCATTTCCACTTCAATCAACTTCTCCAACTGCGCAGATACTTTCTCAATCATATCTGGAGTAGTGAACAACAGCATAATCACACCGCCCCTGCGAAAATCATTTTCGTTTTCATGCGCCATCAATTTCTTGATGCGCACCCGTCTGCGGTTCAGCACATTAATAATCCTGTTCAACACAGAAAAATTATTATCTGCCGCTACCTCCAATGTGAAATCTTGTTTCATACTCATTTCGTTGTCCGTTGTTAGTTTATCGTTGTTAGTGACAAATCACCAACAACGAACAACCAACAACTATTTTTTTGGTATTTCCAAAATCACCTCCGCCACGCCTGCCCCTGCCGGCACCATCGGGAACACGTTGTCTTCTTTCTCCACCACTACTTCCAAAAAGTACGCAGTCGGTGACGCTAACATTTTCTTCAGCCCCTCTTCCAAATCTTTTTGCTCTGTTACTTTACCAGCGTTGATGCGATACGCCTCCGCTATCTTCACAAAATCCGGGTTGTCCATTTCCGTAAACGAGTAGCGCTTGCCGTGAAAGAGTTGCTGCCATTGGCGAACCATCCCTAAAAAATTATTATTCAGCACTAAAACTTTTACAGGGATTTTATACTGCATTATCGTTCCCAACTCTTGAATCGTCATTTGATAACCGCCATCGCCAATGATGGCAATCACTTGCTGATGCGGTGCGGCTACCTTCGCGCCCATCGCTGCGGGTAACGCAAAGCCCATCGTACCCGCCCCACCTGACGTGATATTGGTGCGCGGGTTTTTGTATTTGTAGTAGCGCGATGTTACCATTTGATGCTGACCGACATCCGTAACCACTACAGCTTCTCCATTTGTCAACTCTGAAAGCATGTGCACCACTTCGGCCATTTTCAGGCTGTTGGTGTTTTTGATTTCTTTCTCTACTACTTTATCAAACTCCTCTTGGTTCAATTTGGTGAAGCTATCAATCCATTCAGGAAAGCGATTAGACTTGCACTGTTTTGTCAATTCAGCGAGTGCCTCTTTCGCATCCGCATGAACTGATACTTCTGCCTTGATGATTTTATTTATCTCTGCTTTGTCGATGTCGATGTGCACCACGCGCGCTTGCTTAGCATACTTGCTCACGTTGCCCGTCACGCGGTCGTCAAAGCGCATGCCCACCGCAATCAACACATCGCATTGATTCGTATTTACATTCGGGCCGTAGTTGCCATGCATGCCCAAGTAGCCCACGTAGTTCGGGTGATTGGTAGGAAATCCGCCCAAGCCCAACAACGTACTCGCCACTGGTATTCCCGTCTTCTCCGAAAAAGCAATCAACTCCTCGCTCGCCCCCGACAATAAAATTCCTTGTCCGGCAAGAATGTACGGACGCTTCGCTTGGTTGATGAGTGCCGCAGTAGCTTCTATCTGCGCTAATTGCAACACCGGTTTTGGTTTGTACGTGCGGACGGCTTTACAAGGTTCGTATTCAAACTCTTCAATCAATTCGTTCTGTGCATTCTTGGTGATGTCCACTAACACAGGGCCTGGCCGTCCACTGGCTGCAATGTAAAATGCTTTCGCGATAGCGGGTGCAATGTCTTTTGCTTCCGTCACTTGCACATTCCATTTCGTGACCGGAAGAGTTGTATTCACCACATCTATTTCTTGAAACGCATCCGTTCCCAACAAATGCGCAAACACCTGACCGGTGATACACACCACGGGCGTTGAATCAATCAATGCATCGGCCAAGCCAGTAACTAAATTAGTCGCACCCGGACCAGAAGTAGCAAACACAACTCCCGTTTTACCAGAGACGCGTGCATAACCTTGTGCTGCGTGAATCGCACCTTGTTCGTGGCGCACCAACAAGTGCGTGAGTTTATCGGCATAATGATAGAGTGCATCGTACACGGGCATAATCGCGCCACCAGGGTAACCGAAAATGTGTTGTACTTTTTCTTCTACCAGGCAACGCAGCAACACCTCCGACCCCGTGATTTTCACGGCAGCCTTCACCGCCACCTCTTCTCGTTTTTCAATCTCGGTTGCTACCATTGTCGTTTTATTTTTATTTTTTCCCTTAGGCTTAGGCTACATGCTTCAGGCCTCAAGCTGCAAGCTGTTCAGTGCGTTGCTAACTTTTTCCTGCCTACTTGTCCTCCGTAGCTTTAGCGAAGGAGGACTGCCTTTGCTTTTTGCCTACTTTCTTTTTTCAAATTTTGCCAACTGCCCTTTGTCAATTGTCAACTCTCCCTTGCCTACTGCTTACTGCCAACTGCCTACTTTTTTAATCCTCGTCCGTCACACATCCCTCCGCTGCCGTCTTCACCAACTTCGCATACTTATATAATACGCCACTGCTCACGCGTAGCTTCGGTGCTTTGTATTGCGAGCGCCTAATCGCCAATGTTTTTTCATCCACTAGCAAATTGATTTGATGCTTCTTCACGTCAATCTCAATCCAGTCGCCATCTTCCACCAATCCAATCAATCCACCTTCAAATGCTTCTGGTGTAATATGACCAATCACAAATCCGTGAGAGCCACCACTGAAGCGTCCATCGGTAATCAACGCTACCGATTTTCCCAAACCCGAACCCATTATCAAACTCGTGGGCTTCAACATCTCGGGCATACCGGGTGCACCTTTCGGCCCGACATAACGAATCACTACTACATCGCCTTCTTTTATTTTTCCGGATTTAATTCCATCCACCAATTCAAACTCACCATTGAACACACGTGCCGTTCCTTTGAAACGCTCGCCTTCCTTGCCCGTGATTTTTGCTACCGAGCCTTTCTCCGCCAAATTCCCGTAAAGGATTTGCAAGTGCCCCGTTTTCTTGATGGGTTTTTCAATCGGCACAATGATGTCTTGTGTCTCGAAGTTCAAGTCTTTTGCATTGGCCACGTTTTCGGCAATGGTCTTGCCCGTTACCGTGATGCAATCGCCATGAAGAAATCCTTTCTGCACCAAATACTTCATCACCGAAGGCACGCCACCAATCTTGTGCAGCGCTTCCATCAAATATTTTCCACTTGGTTTCAAATCGGCAATCAAGGGAGTTTTATCGCTGATGCGCTGAAAATCCTCTTGCGTGATTTTGAGTCCCACGCTTTTCGCCATTGCAATCAAATGCAACACGGCATTCGTTGAGCCGCCTAATATCATCACAATGGTAATCGCATTTTCAAATGCTTTCATCGTCATGATGTCGCGGGGCTTCAAATCTTTTTCCAGCAACAAGCGAATCGCCTTCCCTGCTTCGGCACACTCAGCAGATTTCTCTTTGCTCAACGCAGGGTTAGAAGATGAGTATGGCAACGCCATGCCGAGTGCCTCTATCGCAGACGCCATGGTGTTGGCCGTGTACATACCACCACACGCGCCCGCACCCGGACAAGAATTTTGAATGATGCCTTTAAAATCTTCTTCTGAAAGTTTGCCTTGGATTTTTTCTCCCAACGCTTCAAACGAAGAAATGATGTTCAACTCTTTGCCTTTGTAATGACCACCGGCAATCGTGCCGCCATACACCATTATCGCGGGGCGATTTAATCTGCCCATCGCGATAAGCGAACCCGGCATATTCTTATCGCAACCTACCACGGCAATCAAGCCATCATAATACTGTGCGCCACAAACTGTCTCAATCGAGTCTGCAATCACCTCACGACTCACCAAAGAATAACGCATTCCTTCCGTTCCGTTGGCAATGCCATCGCTCACGCCAATGGTGTGAAAAATCAGTCCGACCAATTCTTGGTCCCACACGGCTGTCTTCACTTCTTGCGCCAAGGCATTCAAGTGCATGTTGCACGTGTTGCCATCGAAGCCCGTACTCACAATTCCCACCTGCGCTTTTTTTAAATCATGCTCCGTTAAGCCAATGCCATACAACATCGCCTGCGAGGCAGGGAGTGTGGGGTCTTGGGTGATGGTGCGGCTGTATTTATTAAGTTCCATTTATTTCGTTGATGGTTGTTCGTGGTTCGTTGTTCGCGGTTGGTTGCTTCGAATAACGACCAACCAACAACGCCCAACGATTACACAATTACATACGAGTAACTCTTATCCAACACAATGTTCCGATACGTTTCGCGAATCAAATTGCTCATCGAATCTTTCCACGGCTTGCCCAACGCTTGTCGCTCGATGGATTCTATCGCCACAATTTCATTCATGGTGCTGCAGAAGAAGGCACTGTCGGCTTCAAATAATTCCTCAGGACGGAAAAACTTTTCTTCTAGCGGAAGCTCCAACTCGCGGCAGATGTCAATCACTGTTTTGCGCGTAATGCCAAGCAAGATGCTTTCGGTAGGTGGCGTATACATCACTCCGTCTTTTTCGTAAAAGAAATTCGCACCCGGACCTTCAGCCACGAAGCCATTCAAGTCGAGCAGCAGTCCATCATCAAAACCTCTGCGCTTGGCCTCGGTGGTTGCCAAAATGGAATTCACATAGAGGCCACACACTTTCGCTTCGACCGTTACTGCTTTTGGATTAGGCCGCTGGAACGATGAAATGCAAACACGCGCAGGCTTCAATGTAGGGTGTTGCTCGCACGGCCAGGCCGTAATCATCACCGATACTTCGCTGGGCGAAGTGAGTTCCATATTGGGGCCACAAAAAACAAGTGGGCGGATGTACGCATTCGACAAATCATTTTTCTCAAGTACTTGGTATGTTAACTGCACCAATTCTTCCACACTGTACTCCAGCGGAATGCCTATGAGCTGACAGCTTCTTTTCAATCGCTCGTAGTGGGCGTATGCTTTGAAAAGTTTTACGCCATTCACAGTTTCGTAACTGCGGATGCCTTCGAACACGCCATAGCCGTAGTGCAGCGTCTGCCCGAACAAATCCGTTTTGGCATCTGCTGCTTTTACAAACTGGCCGTCTAAGAAAAGTACCGTGTCTTGATGATAGTAGTTCATATATTTTTAAACAATCGTTAGTATGTTACAATAAGTATAAAATGAAACCGTCCCGCTTGAGGGCGGGACGGTTTCAATTTCTTTTACAAAATCGTCACAGCCCCGGTTTTCGGAGAATAATGACGTTCATGAGCACAAGGCTAGTATTCATCAAATTGTTGAGCCGATATGCAGCCGTTCTGTTCATTTATTTTATTACGTTGTACTGCAAGATGGCAAAATTTTCTGGTGACAATCAATGAAAGAACAAGAAAAAGTTTTTAGAGGAAGGAATAACGAATGTTAGGTAGAGCCATAGTCTAATAACAGCTACAACCAGGTAAAGGTAGATGTGAATACTTTATACATTAAGGGGTGATGTTTATAAATAATGCTAAACCTTGATATTACCTCGACCTTTTTGCTGATAATAAAATATAGAAAGTGCGCGGGTTGACGAAGAAGAACTATTTCTTTTTACCAAACTCCTTTCTATATGTCAGTGGAGTCATCTTAAACTCTTTCTTGAACAATCGTATAAAAGCACTCTCATCTTCGAAACCACACTGCGGCACGATGTTGCCAACGGGAGTGGTGGTTCGTTTCAACAGAAGTGAAGCATTTTTTAATCGTAGTCGTGTGAGGTATTGAAGGGGTGTCACTTCATATGCACTTTTGAAACAGCGGATGTAATGGTATTGAGATAAACTGGCCAGGTCCGCTAACTGAGCAATAGTGACTTTATCATGCTGATGGTTGCTCATGAAACTTACGGTGCGCTTCAGTTTTTTATGTAAGTCTTTTTGCGTGTCTTCGCGCGAAGCATTGATGTGTTTGGCGGTGTGGTAGTGTGGTAGTTTGTACCAAGGCTTTGTGGGGCGATTAGCAGGATAACCTTTTTCAGCACGGAAGGCTTTGCGTTCTGGAGTAAAGTTCCACCAATTGAGTTTGCTATCTGCATGATTCGCATAGTGTACCACCAACCGAAACTGATCTTCTACACAAGAGTCCACCCATACACCTTGCTGCTGTTCGTACTGATCCGTGAGTTTGGCGCCATCTTTCTTTTTTAATTCATTCATGGAATAATAACCCATGCCAATGAGATCGGAAGCAAAGCGAATTCCCACCGATGGAACACTTTGAAATTCAGATAGTGCATACAACTCTTTTGCCCGCTGTTTGGAAACGAAAAGCCATTGCTGCAATTCATCAGCTGAATGGTGGTGCAGTTCACTCTTCTTTATCTTCAACGCCCGAAGCTTTTTCATTTCTTCAGGAGAGATTTCCAATAGTGTTCCTTTCTTACTCATGCTCTGCGAAAGTTAACAGGTAATTATTACTATCGCAGATAGAAAATTCAGTTGCTCCGTAAAAAGTTTTCTCCAGACCAGTAAGTACGGGAACAACTGCTTTCACTTTTTCAAAGTAATCCTTAATGCCCTTCATTTTGATATAGAGTAAAAGTGATCCGCCATCGGTTCTGGTCACCATCGGGTGTTGGCCTTCAATACTGGTAAACGTCTGAAACATAAAGGTAATATTGCCATTGGTCATCAGCGAGAAGATTTTTTCACCTGAAGGCATGATTACGGAGTCCTTTTCGCTGAAGCCCAGTAGATGATAGAACGCAATTGTAGCGTGAATGTCGTTTACAAAGATATTGGGTGTTATGGTTTCCATTTTTGTTTTGATTTAGAATTCAAAGATAGAGGTAAGCGTAAAGCTAAAATGTGCTAAAATTGCTAAAATGATATTAGCAGGATTGAAAGCTTGTGTGACTTTCAATTAGAACTTTCGTCAAGTTTGTTTGTGAAGAACAACAGTGAGGGCTCGCGAAATCACTACTTTATGCACAAATTCCAAACACAAAATTTTACTATATGCATTCATTTTGTGCATATAGTAACTGCTACGACCCCAAATATTCCACTATCCCATCCCGTATAGCTGTAAAAGTTTTGACCAGTGTCCCTTCATTCTCTTCCAACAACGTAACACGAAAGCCCTGCAGTTCAGAACAGAAAGACGAAATGGGCACTACGCAAATTCCTTTCGCGCCAAGCAAGTAATAGACAAAGCGTTTGTCGTTGGGCATTTCGTGCGCTGTCCATTCTTCTACTAAATTTTTGATTTTGGAATTTTGAATTGTGATTTTTTGATTGGGTTTTAATGTGCCTTCTCTAAAAATTATTGTATTGTAGAATGCACCAAACGTTTCGTTGAAGGTAAGCTGTGGCACCGTTCTAAAAATATCTGAAATGATTTTACTCCGCTTGCCAATCTTTCGATTGGTTTCTTCGCGATAAGCCTTAAAGCGGGAGTCTCCCAAGATTTTAGGAATCGCCAACTGTGGCAGCTTGGTAGAACACACTTCAATCATTTTCGCATTGTCGATGACCTGGCACAAGCGGTTGAAGTCAACATCTTTACCCCGATTGTAATATTCCATCCAACCACATCGCGCGCCCGGCCACGGCAACTCTTTTGAAATGCCTTTCATGGCGATGCCCGGCACATCTTCAATTACTTCGGCCAGCGAATAAGCACGCGCTCCGTTGTACGTGATGTTCAGATAAATTTCATCGCATATCAAAAACAAGTTGAACTCGCGCGCAATGGCCACTATGCGCTTTAAGGTTTCCAACGGATACACCATGCCTGTGGGGTTATCGGGATTGATGATGAGAATGCCGACCACATTGGGGTTGTACTTCACTTTATTATAAAGGTCATCCAAGTCGGGATACCATTTGTTGTTGGGGTCGAGTGTGTACGTCAGCGGCTCGTGGCTGGCATGAGCAGCTTCCGCACTAGAGTGCGTTGAGTAAGCAGGCGATGGCCCAATGATGCGCGAAGTAGGTGTGATGTACTGATACACTTTTGCAATGGCATCGCCCAAGCCATTAAAAAAACAAATGTCATCGGGCGTGATTTGTGCACCTCGTCTGGAATTATTTTGCGCGGCCAAAAACTGTCGCGTTTCTAAAATCCCTTTCGAAGGGCAATAGCTATAGGTATCATTTTGCAGCGATAGGTCGGCAATGATTTCTTTAATCCAAGCAGGAATGACGTGATGCTTTTGAATAGGGTCGCCAATGTTTTCCCATTGAATCTCTTGACCCAAGTTTTTGATAAGCTCCGCCTTCTTTACAATCTCGCGGATTTCATAGCTCAGTTCGTTGGCTCCTTCGCTAAGTAGTTGTTGGCGCATAAATTTAGGGCTTGGGCATTAGGGCTTAGGCAATTAGATACAATAAAAATCCGAAAGTAGAATTTAGTTTAGGACATAGCAAAGAAAAGTTTGGTTACGCCATTCGCTCACTCGCAGTCTCTGCCAGAGCTTGGTCACCGCGCTTGTTAATCATTGGCAGCTTGTCCATCCAGTTTACATCGATCACATACACGCCAAATTCTTCTGTCACTTTGCCCTTCAAACGATAAAAGCCCCTTCCCCTAAAAGGGAACTGCCGTGCCGATTGAGGAAAGTGTACTGTATCGAACGCATCTCCGTTCGCATCATAAAAAGTGCCGAACGCCATGTGTTCTTTGGTTTTCATGGTGTGCGCATCTTTGGTGGTGATGAGGTAGCCCACAAGGTGTACTCTCTTTTCTTTAAAGTGATGCAGTTGCTTGGCACGAACATTACCATAATCGGTAGTAGCTAGTAAGTCGAATGGATTGCAAAGCGGAAAACCCAATAACTCAATTTCATCAAAGGCATCCTCTACGGGATTTTGGTTTAATGCTGGCAAAGCATATTCATGCGGCTCTGTATCGAATAAATCAATAGTGGTGACGGGTTTTGCTTTGGCTTTACTGAAATAGAGCATGGCTTCCCACAATAATCGTTGTTTCCCTTTTCCGGTAAAGCGAAAGGCTCCTAAACGGATAAGGATGCGTAGCTGCTCCAACCCCACAGACGGGTGGCGTCTCACAAAATTGTCTAAACTTTTATAAGCCCCATTCTGTTGACGCTCCTCTGCAATTGACCGAGCTACTTTAGCTTCTAAACTCTTTAAGTGAACGAAGCCAATATAAATGTTGGTGCCTTCAATGGTGGTTAAGTATTCGCTATGGTTCACACAGGGAGATTGAATGTTGGCACCATTCATACGTGCTTCATGAAAATAAAACTCCGTGCGATAGAAGCCTCCAAAGTTATTAATAACACCTACCATAAACTCTAATGGGAAATGCGCCTTCAAAAATAAACTCTGATAACTTTCAACGGCATAGCTAGCAGAATGACCTTTCGCAAAAGAGTAGCCCGAAAAGCTTTCAATCTCAAACCAGACGCGATCTGTAATCTTTGGATCATAACCGCGCTCTTGACAACCTTCAAAAAAGCGATTGCGCACTTTTTGAAATTCTTCTCGCGATCGATATTTACCCGACATGCCTCTGCGTAACACATCGGCTTCTGTTAACGTGAGGCCAGCAAAATGATGAGCTACTTTAATCACATCTTCTTGGTACACCATCACGCCATACGTCTCGCGCATGAGCTCGTCCATTTTTGGATGAATGATATCGTACGTGCCACCGTTGCTCACAGTATGGAAACGTTCGATGTATGTTTTCATCATGCCTGAACTGGCCACACCGGGGCGAATGATAGAACTTGCCGCAACCAATGTCAAATAATCTGAGCAGCGCAGTTTGCCTAGCAGCATACGCATGGCAGGCGATTCTACATAAAAGCAACCCATTGCCTTGCTGTTGCGCATGAGGTCTTTTACTTTTTCATCTTCTTTAAATTTTTTAAACTCATATACATTGATATCTAGTCCTTTATTTCTTTTTACATGCTTTACGGTTTCTTTGATATGACCGAGCCCACGCTGACTCAAAATGTCAAACTTATAGATGCCAAAGTCTTCGGCACTGTGCATTTCAAATTGTGAAACTGGAAAACCCTTAGGAGGAAGTTCTGTAGCGGTGTAGGCGTAGATGGGTTTGTCGGTAATCAATACACCGCCTGCGTGGATAGAGATATTGGCAGGTAATTCTTTCTTAACGATGTATTCTGCGTAAGCAAAAATCATTTTACCGATGTGATCGCGATCGGAGTCCTTTTTTCTATTCTCTACTAATTCATCAATCTCCTCTTTTGGTAAGCCAAAAACTTTTCCCAATTCGCGAATAATGGATTTGCCTTGGTAGGTAACGTGCGTACCAAGTAAGCACACGTGGTCTTGGCCGTATCGCTTGAAAAGGTATTCATAGATAGCATCGCGATTGTCCCAAGAAAAATCGATGTCAAAATCAGGAGGTGTGGCGCGCTCTTCGTTGAGAAAGCGCTCGAAATATAAATCGAGTTCGATGGGATCTACATTCGTAATACCTAAGCAATACGCAACAGTACTATTTGCTCCGCTGCCGCGACCCACAAAATCATAACCCAGCCGTTTTGCGAAAAGGACGAGATCGTAACAAATCAAATAATAAGAAGTGAATTGTTTTTTTTTAATGATCGCAAATTCTTTTTCAATATGCTTATTCCAAATCGTTTGGTCATTACCATATCGTACGACATATCCTTTAGCTGTTTCTTGTCGCAAGAATTTTAAATCTTCATCCAAACTAGAGGTATAGAACTTCTTGTTTTTGTCTTCGCCCAATTTGCATTCGATGGAACATTGATCAAGTAGCGACTTGGCATTTTGAATCAACTTGGGAAATTGCTCAAACTGTTTTTCAAGTTCCGATTGAGGAAGCATGAATTCTTCTTTGTTTGCTTGCTGAGGGGGAGGTAATTTGCTCAGCAAGGTGTTGTTGGCAATTGATCGCAACAACCGATGGGTGTTGTGATCTCGATAAATAAGTTTGCTTCCTTTTTTTTCTGGTGGAAGAAATGTGACGGGATGGAATGCCAAAAATTTATGGAGGTATCTTTTTGAGGATGAATCTATAGAAAGAATATTCAATTCTTCTTTGCGGATGCCGATGTATTCATCATCACGCAATGGTTCAGGTTCAATTTTCCCGTAGGGGTAAATAACAAATACATTTTCAAATTCAGGTGCGCGCGGTGGAAATGGTTTTTGTTCGCGGTTGTGTTTAGAGAGAAACCGATTAATGGTTTCGAGGCCGTCATTGTTTTTCGCGATGGTGAGAAAGCAAGGATTATCTGCGTTTATATTTCTAAATTCAATACCTACAGCGATATCTAATTGATAAGGTTCTTTCTCATATTTGGTTAGGCCATTTTCGTGCGGTAAATTTTTATCACGTATACGTAACATCTCTATATAAGAAGATGTGTTATTGATTTCTGTTAGTGCAATTTTGTGTACACCACAGCGCTTTGCCTCTTCAAAAAGAGCTTCTATTGGCAATGTGCCATATTTGAAACTGAAGCCGGTGTGGCAGTTGAGATACATATAGCAATGATCGATTCGAGAATGGTCGATTGTCGTCAGTTTATTAAATTCTTCGCCACCTTTCCTTTAAACATATTCATCTCCATTCGCACGCGCTTGCTTACATCGATGGTGGTGGCGCGTACCAATTTTTCTACACCATGTTTGTGTTTGATGTAATCCATGGCTTCGTACAGATTAATGTCTTCTTCGGTATCGTCAAATAAATTGATTTGGTGACTGCCATGTACAAGATTGCTCAACCGTACACCCACGAGGCGGATCAACATCCTGCGATTGTAAAGTTTATCGAACAATTCTTGGATGACGCGTAGGATAACGTGATCAGATGATGTGTACGGAATATGGATTTGCTTGGTCTCTGTATCAAAATTAGAATAGCGGATTTTTACGGTGATACAAGAGGTCATTTTTTTTTGTTCGCGCAATTGAAAAGCTACTTTCTCTACCATGGCAATCAAAATAGATTTTAATCGCTTTACATCGATGGTATCGGTTTCAAAAGTAGATTCTGTGGAAATAGATTTCTGTTCGGAATATGAAACCACAGGCGAATCGTCAATACCATGTGCTTTGTTCCACAGGCTGATGCCGTTTTTGCCAAAGGCGCTGGTCAAAAATTTCAATGGCATCTCGCGTAGTGTAGCCACCGTACGCACACCCATGTCGTAAAGAAAAGAAGACGTTTGTTTACCTACCATCGGAATTTTTTCGATGGAAAGAGGTGCGAGAAAATCTTTTTCCTGTCCTGCCGCGATTTGCTTTTCGGCATTGGGTTTAAATTCGCCCGTTGCAACTTTGGATACTAATTTATTTACCGAAAGGGCCATCGAAATAGGCAACCCACTCTCTTTGATGATTTTTTTTCGCAACTCTGCGGCCCACTTAAATGTGCTAAAGAACCGATCCATACCACTCGCGTCAATATAAAACTCATCAATGGATGCTTTTTCGAATGATGGTGCTTTGTCTGCAATGATTTCGGTAACGAGGTGCGAGTTCTGACTGTAGGCTTCCATATCGCCCGAAATTACTTTGGCATCGGGGCAGAGTTGCATCGCTAGGTACATGGGCATGGCCGAGTGTACGCCAAATTTGCGAGCTTCGTAACTGCAAGCGGCCACTACACCTCTTCGGTTGCTACCGCCTACAATTAAAGGTAAGCCGTTAAGTTTCGGTTCTTTTTTGCGCTCTACCGATACAAAAAAGGCATCTAAATCCATATGAATTATACCGCGTGTGCTCATCCGCAGCAATAATACTAAAATATTTAGTAATAAATACTAACTTAAATAGTGTAAACAAAAAAACCTCTTTTCAGAGGTTTCTTAGATTTAAGTTAGAGAAGGGTTTATCCTCCGAAATCATCGAATCTCACATTCTCCTTCGGTATGCCCATGTCATCTAGCATTTTCAAAACAGCTGCGTTCATCAATGGAGGGCCGCATAAGTAGAATTCGACATCTTCTGGCGAAGGGTGATTACCCAAATAATTATCATACAAGCATTTGTGGATAAAGCCGAGGTAGCCATCCGCCTCGCGATCTTCTAAACTCTTTTTTACTTTCCAGTTGTCTTCGGGTAGCGGCTCAGAAAGCCCGATGTGGAAATTAAAATTCGGAAATTCTTTTTCTATTTTTCTAAAGTGATCTACGTAAAATAACTCTTTCTTTGAGCGGCCACCATACCAATACGAAACTTTACGGTTGGTTTTTTCTGTGTGGAACAAATGGAAAATCTGAGCACGCAATGGAGCCATACCTGCGCCTCCGCCTATGTACACCATCTCACGTTGCGTTTTATTGATATGGAATTCCCCGTAAGGGCCAGAGATCGTTACTTTGTCGCCTGGCTTGCGCGAGAACACATACGATGAGCAAATACCTGGGTTTACATCCATCCATTTGTTATTGGCACGATCCCAAGGTGGTGTGGCAATGCGAATGTTCAGCATTACAATGTTTCCTTCTGCAGGGTGGTTGGCCATTGAGTAGGCTCTGAAAATCGGTTCTTCGTTTTTCATTTTCAAATCCCACAGCTTGAATTTATCCCAATCTGATTTAAACACATCTGGATTGCTGTGACCCAACTCAGGGTGTGGCTTAATGTCCATAGTTTTAAAATCCACTTTGATAGAAGGCACATCAATTTGTATGTATCCTCCAGCTTCAAATTTCAAGGTTTCTCCAGGAGGAAGTTTTACTACAAACTCCTTAATAAAAGTTGATACGTTATAGTTTGATACTACTTCGCACTCCCATTTTTTGATACCGAAAATTTCTTCCGGAATACGAATATTTAAGTCTTGCTTTACTTTCACTTGACAGCCTAATCGCACGTGTTCCTTTTGCTCGGCACGAGTAAGATGACCCACTTCGGTAGGCAATACATCACCACCGCCCGACTCGACTACACATTTACACATGGCGCAAGTACCACCGCCACCGCAAGCTGATGGCAAAAATATTTTCTCGTTGGCAAGGGTACTGAGCAAAGAAGTGCCCGCTGCAACCGTAATGGTTTTTTCACCATTGATCAAGATTTTTACCGGCCCTGATTGCACCAATTGCTTTTGCGCAAAAATCAACAGACCCACCAACAACAGAATAATAACGGTGAATGCAACAATGGATGAGATAGCTAACATAAATTGAAATTAAAGACTACAAATATAGGAATCAGACCCAAAAACCCTCAAAAGAAACAAGGCTAATTCTGCGAAAAAGCGGTATTCAATCCTTAAAAAGGATCTATTGTTTAATGTTTTGAGCTTAATTACAATTAGATGTCAAAAATTTCAATGATTACATCCTTTATCGCCTCAATTTCGTTCGGCTTTATTCGACCAAGGCTTTCTTTGGCTAAGCGACTTTCGTTCACCGCTCTTATCTGATCCAGGCATACTTCGCAAAATTTGGAATTAAATCGTAGTTCAACTCGTGAGGGATAGCCTCGCAAAGTGGTGGTCATAGGTGCTATAATAATTGTCCCTAGAGCTGAGTTCATTTCTGAATTAGAAAGCACCAAGCAAGGTCTTTTCTTTTTCATCTCAGAACCAATAGTGGGGTCAAGGTTCACCCAATAGACATTGAATTCCCTCACCATGTCCACTCTGTTTCGTCAAACTTATTGGTTATCAACCCAACGCGTTGTTTTGCTTTCTTGAAATCCGACCACTTCTTCTTTTTTGAGGCTTTTTCAGCAGAAATCAAAATTACTTTGTCCTTAACTGTAATAGTTACAGTGTTAGTAATTCCACTTTCTTCCAAGACTGATTTTGGAAAGAGAATACCTTTTGAGTTGCCGATTTTTCTAATTTTTGCAGTAGAAGACACCATTGCTTTAATGTTATAACGCAAGTTATAACAAAATGGTGAACAAATCAACCTTCTTTAAAGTTGAGATTATTAGGCGCTAAGCAATTCTTTCTCTTCCACTTTTTGAATCGAGCTTAAATTCAACTCAGGCGCTAAAATCACGCTTACATCATTGCGTTGCGAAAGTTCTTTAAGCTTAACAAGCGATACGGAACCAGTCATGTATTGAAGGCCGTGGCCTTGATATCCTCCCTTGAAACTTTCAAAATCAGCAGGTAAGATTGAGTCTTTATGAGTAAAACTGATGACCACATCCACCAACACATCGCTGGAAAAAGGGAGGGCATCACCTTGCGTAAATTTTTTGTATTCGTAGCGGTAATCAAACGTAAGGGCAGAAATATCAGAAAGAACAGCTGAGCCAGTAGGGTAACTGCCTGCGCCTTTGCCGATGAACACTTGCTTTTCTGCGAAAGCACCTTGTACCAACACGGCATTGTACTCGTTGCGCACATTGGCCAACATGTGGTCGGCAGGAATAAACTGCGGAGCTACCCAGCCTACAATTTTTCCATCGAGCTTGTAGGCGCGAGCGACTAGTTTGATAGTGAGATTATTTTCGCGGGCATATTTCAAATCAACGGCAGAAATTTTGTCGATGCCAATGTTGATGATTTCTTCGGGTTTTACAAAAACACCAAAAGTATGCGCGATGGCAATCGTGAGCTTGAACTTAGGGTCAAAGCCTTTTACATCCAACGAGGGGTCGCTTTCAGCAAAGCCCAACTCTTGCGCACCTTTCAATGCATCACCATAACTTTTTCGTTCTTCAAAGACTTTGGTCAAGATGTAGTTGGTAGAGCCGTTGAAAATCCCTTCAATGCTGGTGATTAAATCATTGTCGTAATACTCTTCGAGATTCCGCAAGATGGGAATGCTACCACATACCGAGCCTTCGTACAACACAGAGCGGTTATGTGTTTGTTGCAATTCATAAATCTCTGAAAGATTTTCGGCCAACATTTTTTTATTGGCCGTAACTACGTGCTTGCCTTTTTCAAGTGCGGATTTTACAATTTGAAAGGCAGCCTTGGCATCGTCAATCAACTCTACCACCACATCGATGGCGGGGTCATTGAGGATGTCGGCAGCTTCATAGGTAAAAATACCAGCAGGTAAACTTCTTTTTTTCTCGCGGTTCTTCACGCAGATGCGCGCAATCTCTGCTTTTACTCCATGTGTTTCGTTTAGCACGTGGTACAGACCTTGACCAACCACACCAAACCCAAACAGACCGATTTTTAATTTTTTCTTCACGTTGATTTTATTAAAACTTTAAAAATTTATTATCGCCACGAAGACACGAAGGCACTAAGAATACAAATAGTCTTTTGTGCCTTAGTGACTTTGTGGCAATCATACTACTACCAATTTCTCTTTTAAAAATTTCCTTACAATATTTTTGAATTGGTCAAACTCTACCAAAAATCCATCGTGCCCATATAGCGAGTTGATGGATTCAAACCGTGCGTTCGGGATTTGTTCAGCCAAATATTTTTGTTCATGAACAGGATATAGAAAATCATTTTCAATTCCCACTACCAGTGTTTTTGCCTGAATGCTTTTCAAAGCTGCTTCTACACTTTCACGATGGCGCCCCACGTTGTGGCTGTCCATGGCCTTCGATAATATCCAATAGGTGAACGCATTGAATCGGCTAGCAAGTTTTTCCCCTTGATACCTTTGATAGGTAGCTGCCCGAAAGCTCTCTACTTTCTCATCGGTCTTTTCGGCTTGCGTTTGCTGGTACGTTTCGTACGCACGGTACGAAATCATGCCCATCGCTCTTGCCGCTTTCATCCCTTCAATACCCGCCCTCACATCGTTTTGTTTCCATGTGTCGTCTGCTTCAATCGCCATACGTTGCGCTTCGTTAAACGCAATACCCCAAGGCGAATGCTGCGCATTGCACGCAATGGGTACAATGTGTTGAAAAATAGTTGGTTGTCGAATCGCCCATTCCAATACTTGCTGTCCGCCTAGTGAACCACCGATAAGCGTATGGATTTTTTCAATGCCCAAATGCTGACGCAACAAATCAAACGACTTGACAATATCTTGATGCGTAAGAATGGGGAAGTCGTGAAAGAAATTTTTGCCAGTGGTTGGATTCAGCGACAACGGCCCTGTAGAACCATAGCATCCGCCCAAGGTGTTGGCGCAAATGATAAAATAGTCGCGCGGGTCAAACGGAGAGCCTTCTTCGAACAACCCTTTCCACCAATCGGTAAAATCAGAACTTCCCGTGAGGGCATGACACACCCACACCACATTATTCCGCTCTTTATTGAGTTGGCCTAACGTTGTGTATTTAAGTTGAAAACCCGGGAGTTTTTTCCCGAGCTCCAACTCAAAATCTTGTTGATAGTGAAATATCGATTCTGATTTTAGCATGACCTCATCCCCTGTCCCCTTCTCCAAAAGAGAAGGGGGAGAGTTACGATTTAAGTTTTTGTTTCTTTTTAACCATGGATTCTAATCTACAGGCCCAAGCCTGAGGCCTGCGGCTTGTAGCCTATGGCAATTTATGCAACTAGTTCTCCAGCAAACACCTTCTCGAACGCCTGCACAAAGTCCGCTTTGATGTCATCGATGTGCTCAAGCCCGACTGACACGCGCAGCAACGTAGGCAGTACGCCCGATGAGATTTGTTCTTCGTCTGACAGTTGCTGGTGCGTGGTGGCCGAAGGCTGGATGATAAGTGTTTTTGCATCGCCTACATTGGCCAAGTGGCTCACCAATTTCAGGTTGTCGACCAACTTCGCAGTGTTTTCTTTTGTACCTTTTACAGTAAACGAAAGCACGGCACCGAATCCATTGCGCAAATATTTTTTCGCCAATTGATGATAGGTACTTGATGCCAGACCAGGGTAATTAACCGTTTCCACGTTAGGGTGTTTCTCCAACCATTGTGCCAGAGCCAAGGCATTATCCACTGCACGTTGCACACGCAGTGAAAGTGTTTCCAACCCTTGAATCAACAAGAACGAGTTGAATGGGCTGATGGCCGGACCGAAATCGCGTAAGCCTTCCACTCGAGCGCGGATGATGAATGCAATGTTTGGCAGACCCAGCGGATTACCTTCGCCAAACACATCCCAGAATTTCAAACCATGGTAGCCCTCGCTTGGTTCGATGAATTGAGAGAACTTGCCGTTACCCCAATTGTAATTTCCACCATCCACAATTACACCGCCAATGGAAGTGCCGTGACCACCAATCCATTTCGTGGCTGATTCAACCACCACATTAGCTCCATGCTTCAGTGGCTGAAACAAATAACCAGCGGCTCCAAAAGTATTGTCAACGATCACTGGCAGGTCGTGCTTTTTGGCCAGCGCTGCAATCGCTTCAAAATCGGGAATGTTGAAACCAGGGTTGCCGATGGTTTCCAAATAAATTGCTTTGGTTTTTTTGTCGATGTGCTTTTCAAATGCTTCTGGCTTGTCGCCTTCGGCAAAGCGAACTTCAATGCCCAAGCGCTTGAACGCAACTTTGAATTGATTGTAAGTGCCTCCGTACAAAAATGAAGTGGACACAAAATTATCGCCCGCTTGCAAGATGTTGTTTAATGCAATGAACTGTGCAGCTTGGCCAGAGCCAACTGCCAAGGCAGCCACACCGCCTTCCAAAGCAGCCACGCGCTTTTCAAACACATCGGTGGTGGGGTTCATGATGCGGGTGTAGATGTTTCCAAATTCCTTTAAGGCAAACAGGTTGGCGCCATGTTCAGAATTTTTGAAAACATACGAAGTGGTTTGATAGATAGGCACGGCACGCGAGCCAGTGGTAGGGTCAGCTTCTTGGCCTGCGTGTAATTGGAGTGTTTCGAAACGTAATGACATAATAATTTTGTTTAAGATTTTAGATTTATCCTCTAAAGCTTTAGCGAAGGAGGATTTTATTTTTGATGATGTTTGACATAACCCTAACCATACCCGTCACTCGGTAGGCCGTACGCTACGATTGTTGCTGCCAGAATCAGACCAACTGATTAGCAACAACAGCCTGCCTTGCCGGCAGGCAGGCACATACAACAACAAATGCTGTTGGCGACTGAATTGTAAAATGTTTGAGGAGTTTCTTTTGCTCGGGTGTTGATGTTGAATGCTTTCATTTTCATACCGGTTTATAGTTCCCCAGAGACCTTCTCCGAGGCAGGTCTTAGCACCCGTTTAGGGGTTGCTAGCGGTTCAAAGAGCCTGTTCTCTCCCCGCTTCTTTATAAATCGGTTTGCTTATTTTATGTAAAAGCTTTCCCGACTATGATGACACAAACGTATACTAGTTTAGTAGAGTTTCCAAATCTTGTGTTAAAAATTTCTAAAAAATATTTTGTGATTGACTTACGGGTGTTTGGAGAAAAATCAAATCGGCAACTTTACATTGAACACCGAACCACTTTTTACTGAGCTTGTAAATTCAATCGTGCCATTCAATCGCTCAACAGCTCTCTTTAATATATACAAGCCAAGACCAGTGCCTTGAGAGCGGTCGTTGGCACGGTAAAACATGTTAAAGATATTGGTTTGATGCTTTTCTAGAATGCCCTGTCCATTGTCTTCTACCTGCATCAGTATGTTTTTATCTTCTTGCGCGATACTAATTTTTACAAATGCTGAAGCATCCGCGCGAGCGTACTTGATGGAATTTTCAATCAAGTTTTGTAAAATCGTGTTAATGATAGCCCACTCCGAGCTATAGTCAATCACTTGAATATCTTTATAAACTTTCACCAACGAAAAAGACGGCAGGTAGCGGCAGCTACTCACGCACTCATCTACCAATTTATTGAAATCGATTTTAGTTTTGAGCTTCTCTGTGTTTTTGATTTCGGTGAGATTGATAAGACCCATCACAATGTCATTCATACGCACTACCTGCGAGTGATACATGCCAAACAACTGAAGAGAGGTATTATCCTTTACGTCAATCTTCACTACGCTATCAAGGCCTAGCAAGGATGAGATAGGGCCCTTCAAATCGTGCGATACGCGGTAAAAGAACGAGTCAAGCTCCGCATTTTTAAGCTCAATGATTTCGTTTTTTTCTTTTTGTACAATCGCCTCCCGTTCTAGTGATTCAATTTTCGATAACGCCTCGTAGCTTTTAATGATATTGTAGGCGTCCTTGTTAATGACTTGCTCTTTTTGTAAGAAATATTTTTCAAGATATTCTAAAGCTAATGCTTGGTCGCCTTCTTTCTTAGCAAGTTGGTATAAATTAAAATTTGCCTTGAATCGGATGAACTGCACATTGTATTTTTCTCCCAGCTCCAGTGCTTGCAAGAAATAGTAATGTGCTTGCCCGAGCTGGCTAATATCGGAATACGCAATGCCGATTTTGTTGTAGGCCATTCCCAATCCGAGCATGTCTTCGGCATCGGTGAGGATTTCCACCGTCTTCTCCAAATCGGGCAAAGCCAATAGAGGCTTGCCTTGCTTGATATAAATTTTTGCTCGGCCATAAAGCGCAAACGCCAACC
>JAAFHY010000054.1 GCA_013298505.1 Cytophagales bacterium | reverse complement strand
ACTTTTTCGGTTTGCTTGAACAATACACTTAGCATGGGCATTACCAGCACAATATTAAATGCCCCGAAAATAATCCCTAAAATGGTATAGAAAAAGAAAAAGGCCAGCCTTCGTGGTAACCGATTTGCGTAGTTTAATACTCTAAAAAAAACCTTCATCTAGCTAAAATTAAAATTCGTAAGTCCTGGCAGGAATATTCCACCGCAAACTCAATGACGTAAGCGTGGTGTTGTTATTGTATGCTGGCAAACTACTATCGCTATTTCTAAAAAGTTGTTTGGCGTCAATGAATACATTGTGTCTGATCATATAGGAGGCGGTAAAGTCGACAAACGTGATATTGGTTTTGTTGCCTTGGCCGGTAAAGTTACCATATTGGCTTTGGCGAGTTTCGTAATTTTTTAAAATATCGCCTCCCCAGTTTTGCCCTGTTGCGTCTCTCCCTGTTGCGGCCAAAAATGTTTTGGCGACTAAATTAAGTTTGGGAATGGGCTGGTAACGCACAATGGCTACCACTTCTGTAAAATTTGCGCCAAGAGGGTGCGCCAACGGCTGGCTGTAATTGCTATAGCTACTCGATGTGTTATGCGAATAGGTATATGGCCTAGCCATGTTATATTCTAGCTGCAAATCGAGGTTTGAAATTCCGCCTACGTCAATATACTTAGCGCCCAGTTGTAAAGCATATTTATTTCCCCACCATCCATTGCCTGCCCTTATTTCAGCTATTACAAATTCGTCAAGCAAAGCTTGTCCGTAAAATGAAATGCCTTTAAAAGCATTCCACTTAAAATCTATACCTAGTAAGGCATTATCGCTGCTGCCAAATTGTTGTTCGATGGCGCGATAAAAAATTACTGGGTTTAAATAACTTAGATCAAACGAGCCCCTATTGACAGGATCATCGGGTGTAAATACCACCGATTCAAAAATCCCGAGGTTGAATTTTTTGCCGATGTTAATGCTGGCATGATGCAACGCCATGTAGCGATCGAGCGAACGTTGATCGGAAGTTAATCCTATTCTAGAAACCGGGTCGTTGGCCGTTAAGCGATTTAACTGAAACAAGTAATTGATTTTCCAAACCTTTGCGTTTACACGAAGGAATAAATTTGGTGGTGAGTAATCTGAAAAAATAAGCGATCGATATCCATTACCAATAAAAGTACGATCGTGCCCAAATTGAAAATAAATATGTTTAGTGATATTAAAGTCGATGTAGGCGCGAGCCTGAAAAAAATCAACTCCGGTTGTTTTAAATGTTTTCCAAAAACCCTCATGTGGAATTACATTGTAAGGACGCATTGCATCTTCTACGTAGGTTGGTAATACCATTTGGTTGTCGGTAAGGAAAGTGTAGAAACCAATTTTGCGGTCGATCATACCCCTTATCTCAACCCCGCGTGTATTAATGGAAGTAAGCGCATCGCTGCGAGAGTCTTTGCCAACGCCTACATATAAAACTGGACTTATGTGAAAATCGAAAGCGGGCTCGTTTACAAAAGCCATGTCCGATTTTTTTTGATATAGCTTTTTAAGAATGGGTCTAGTGCTATTGTTTGTTTCGGTTTTGCTCCATTCCCAATTATCGTTGTGAAAATATTCATAGTTGAACTTGTCGGTTGCAGAAGTAAACGCATTAAAGTTTGAGTGAAGCGAATCGACATAGCTGAGCAGTTGATCTCTTTTGATAGGCCGAATACCCGAAAACCACTGGGGCGAAATTTGTCCTGTTTTTATCTCATAGCGCGATAGCCAATGATAATAATCTTCGTTGAGGGTGGCATTGGTGCTTTGCGCGAATAGAGATCCGGTGAAGAAGAAAGCGAGTGCCAAGAGAGGGATCTTTTTCATTTTATAGATTATGTAGATGAATTCATAATGATTGAATATAAGTGACTGAACCGCTAGTTTCTTGGGACAGCTATTTCAAGCCGTTTTTATTTGCCCATTGTTTACCAATTTCACCAATCTTCAGCCATATCAGTTTGATTGTCAATTTTGAAACCAGTTAATATAAGTGCAGATTCGTCATGTTCGTAGCGGTAGTGTCCTTAGTCCATGCCTTTGCCCTCTTAAAGCATGAATTTTAATTAAATAGCTGCCAAATTACCTGTTTTAAACAAATTCTAAACCACCCCTTTGCAAATCTGGCTCAGATGCCTATTTTTGCAATCCTTTAAACGAAGGGTCATGCCAAATCGTGACAAACCAAACAAAACAGCAGCATTATGAAAAAGTCAATCCACCCAGAGTATAAAGATGTGATTTTCTGGGATACCTCAAGCGATACTAAGTTTTTGTCTAAGTCTACCTCTATCCCAAAAGAAACATTGAAGTGGGAAGATGGCAAAGAATACCCTGTTATAAAGGTCGAGGTTAGTTCTGCATCGCACCCTTTCTTCACAGGCAAGAAAATGTTTGTGGATACTGCAGGTCGTGTAGAGAAATTCCAAAAGAAATACGGAAAGAAAGAAACTGTTTAAGCAGCCTTAAATTAGATTTTACAGAAAGCCTCCTAGTGAGGCTTTTTTTTGGGGGCATCTTTGGCAAAGCGGTATCTTTATCTTAGAAACGCACAACCATGAATGCTATTACAGAACGGATCGAAGAGTTGAAGCAACTGCCAGAGTTGGCAATTATCTTAGAGCGGTTGGAAAAGGAGATGGAAGAAGAAGCCAGGCGCAGAATATAGAAGACACGAAAATTGAGAATGATATATTCATTGACAATCCAACACATTTTCAAATAACATTCGACAAAGTTGACCATTTAACGACTGATAAAATTCTATATTCATTTTGCCTTATTGATTATCAGACATCGATGGAGAGCCCTGATGTAACGATAATGGAAACTTTAGCATTCCATTACTTCAAGACATTAGAAATTAGTTATGAAATCATAAAGGACAATGGTGAAGTTAGAGAAGAAAGGCCAGGGAATATTCAATTGAAGAAAAATGACACAACAAAAGTAAAAATTGAATATTGATTCCCTTCTCTAAAACTTATTAATAAAATTATCATCACCGCACATCAAAGAACGACCGTGTTCGGTTCAATTTCAAATCACGGAGTAAAGTAGATTTAACGCCTATGTTAAACGTGTAATTTTGAAACGCCCCAAACGGCACCCAATTCAACGAAAGTTGCCAGCAGTGAATGTCTCGGTTAATGCCGAAGCTGGTCTGAGTAATTTCATTTTGCACAAAATCAAAACCCGAAGTAAAAGTAACTTTCCATTTTTCGGTAAGGGCTACATCGCCCGATAGGTTAATGGCCTGTGTACTGATTTTAGCCGTTTCGTTTGCTTGGTGTGAGTAAGCAATATTATATCCAAAGCGAAGATTCCAAGGCACTGAAAAGTCGACATACGTATTTGGGTTTTGCAGTAAATGGTTTTTATCGGCCTCGGTGGCATTCGACTTTGCAATTTTATCCCTTGTCTCGTTGTCACTCTTTTGCCCTTTGGGGCTTAGGTTGGTGTTAAAAGTGAGCGATGCAGAAGTGATGCGTCCAATGCTGCCGGCTGTCCAAGCGTATTTGTTTCTTCTTCGTTCGATGATCGAAGTACCTTCTTCGGGAATGGTGAGTACGTTCCAGCCTTTCTCAAACACATACGGATCTAGCGTGGCACTCATGTTGATATTTATTTTATTGTTTAGCACGTTGGTGTTGGCCGATATGGCAATGGGTGCCAACTTGAAAGAATCTGCTGCAAAATTGTAGCCCGAGCTAATTGACAAGTTATTGAAAATAGATATTTTTCTATCTACCGTATCCTTTTTGCCTCTCACTTTCAACTCTAATGTGTTGCCCAATCCAAAACTCATCGAGTTACTGGTGCCTGAGCGCGACCCGCCATATACAAAACCTTCGTGCCTTGATTTTAAAACCGAATAGTTTTTGCCTGCAGCATCTTTCAACGTAAGTTGTTGAAAATACCCGAAATCAGGATTGCCAAAATCGGGGGTATAGTTATAGCCCAAGCTGGGTGCGATCACATGGCGGAAGCCTTTGATCTTGCTATCGGGGTTGCGCGATAGATACGTGCCATAAATTCTCGTGGTGAGGTTTACACCAAAAGTATAGTTGGTAATTCGGTTGAAGGAACGGGCTGTATCTTTTACAACTGCTTTTTTTCCAGTGGCATCTACACCCCAATTTAATTTTTGAAAGTACCACGTTTCGTCAATCGTAACGTTGGGCGTTACCGCGAAATACTTCATCAATTTTATGGTGGTGGCAATGGGCACATTATGTTTGATTCCGTTTTTCGCATTCCTAAAAAATACGGGCAGGTTTTTACCGTCAAAACTTGCGATGCTGTCTTTGGTGGCATTACCAATTCTGCCCAAGTTATTTGTAATTTGATTGGTACCGGCCATGCTGTAGCGCACGTTTAGATTTTCTAATGCCTCGGGCAAGCCTTTATTTTTGAAAGGGTAGATATTGTTGATGTTGAACGTTACATCGGGCAATGGCAAATCGACTTGGCCGGTAAAAAGATCTTGACTGTGGCGCATGTTTACACCCAATGAAAATGGAGTGCCAGGAAATGTTTTTGAATACGAAACGTTAGAAGTCAATTTTCTCGAAATCTGATCGGGTCGTTGTTGATTGGGGTTTGCGTTTACGCCCAAGAAATTGTTTTTTGTGAATGATGAGGAGGCCGCATTTACCGAAGCCGAAAATCGACTGGAACCCCTCGACTTAGGGCTGTGCGACCATGCCAGTTGAAAATCGCGAAGTCTACTTTGGTCTTCAAAATTGTTTGTTACCGGGTTGCTTGTGTACGAAAAATTAACAGAGCCTGTGAATTTATACCGGTTGTTGTAGGTAGAATTTAGTTTGAGCGCACTCGAACCTTTAGAATATAAATCGGCAAGCACCGTGAGTTTAAAATAATCGGAGATGTCGAAAAAATAGCCGCCATTACGCAGAAAGAAACCTCTCACTTGCTCTTCGCCATATTCGGGCACGATAATGCCCGAAGAACTTTGCCGTGGCGAGGGAAACATGCCGAAGGCAAACCCCAAAGGCATAGGCACATGATTGAATTCCATAAAGAACGGACCCGTTACAATTTTATCTCCTGGAATGGCTTTTGCCTTTTTTGAAATGATCCTGAAGTGTGGGTCTTTTAAGTCGCAGGTGGTGTAGGTATTATTGATAGTGAACAATTCGTTCAGGTCGTTTTTGTAAACTTCTTGCCCCGCCATAAAGCCCTCGCCTTGCTTGGTAACGACTTCGCTAATCTTAGCTTTCTTAGTTTTAAAATTATAAACCATCGACTTGGTTTCGTACTCATCGTTTCCATCTTTAAAAATTGGGAAGCCAACAAGCCTGCCGAGCGAGTCGGGTTTACCATTGGCGGTAATGGTCGATTGTTCGTAGTCGATCACAATCAACTCAGCATCTAGCTGAATAGCACCATACTTGACTTTGGCATCGCCATAGAGCTTTACAATTTTTCTATCTATACTAAAATTGATCGAGTCTGTGGCCGAATATAAAATGGTGGTTTCTATATCTCCTTTCTTGGCGGTTTGCACCGAATCTTTTTTGGTAGAGGTGGTATCGGCCTTTAGCTCAGATGGCGGGATGGTATCGGGTTTGATGGGCTTCGGTCTAGTTTCTTGTGCATGGGCGAAGAAACTGCCCATAAAAAGTATAAACAACGAGATACCGTAGCGATATACCCGCACATTGAGTTTCAATAGTTTACCTTTTAATGAAAAATTCACAACTTTACACAAACTTATTGCAATTACGCCATACCTCCTTAACTACTGTGGGCAATTTCCAAATTAAGATTCTACTGTTAGCAATAACCTTGCTAAACTCTTCGGCTACTTTTCCGCCACCCGAATTTAAGTTAGAGACAATTGTGATAGATCCCGGCCACGGAGGCAAAGATCCCGGCACATTGGGCAAAAAATCGAAGGAAAAAGATATTGCCCTAAAAATTTCTTTAAAGCTAGGCGCGTACATCGAAAAGAATATGCCCCAAGTAAAAGTGATCTACACCCGCAAAGAAGATAAGTATGTTGCCTTGGACGAGCGGGCCGAAATTGCCAACCGAAACAAAGCCCAACTTTTTATTTGCATCCATGCTAACTCGCTACCGGGTGCGCCTGCCTACGGCACCGAAACCTTTGTGATGGGGCTTAGTAAGGACAAAGGTAATTTTGAAATCGCTAAGCGCGAGAACTCTGTTATTTTAATGGACGAAAATTATCAAGAGCGCTACGAAGGGTTTGACCCCAAAAGTCCTGAATCGTACATTTTATTTACCTTGAGCCAAAGTGCCTACCACGAAAGCAGCTTGCGCTTTGCCCAAAAAGTAGAAAATCAATTTAAATCAAAAGTGGGTAGATTTAGTCGCGGGGTAAAGCAAGCAGGTTTTTTGGTGCTGTGGAAAACTACCATGCCTAGTGTATTGATCGAAACCGGTTTTTTATCGCAAAGCAAAGAAGAAAGTTTTTTGCTGTCTGATGCCGGACAAGATTTGGTAGCTTCGGGCATCTACCGCGCTTTTAAGGAGTATAAAACGGAAATCGAATCCATAAATTGACAAAGTGAAAACAAAAGAATTTAAAGTAGGTCTGTTTGTTGCCATTGCTGTGGCCATTCTTTATTTCGGTTTTAACTATTTAAAAGGGATTGATTTTTTCTCGACCACAAATAGATTTTATACCGTGTATGAGAATAGCAACCAGTTGGCCGTTTCTAACCCCGTGCTGGTAAATGGGTTTCCTGTGGGTAGGGTGAGCAGAATCAGCATCATGCAAAATAGGAATAACCACGTGCTGGTTGAAATGGAAATTGAATCGAGCATTGTGCTTACAGATGCGACCAAAGCAATTCTTACCAGCGAATTATTGGGCGGAAAATATGTTCTGTTATCCATCGGCCAATCAAAAAATAAATTGGTGCCAGGCGATACGCTATTGGCAGAAGTGGCCAAGGGAATGTTTGATGTGATTTCCGAAACAGCTACACCCGTAGCTACTGATTTGCAAACCACCCTTCGTAAGTTTAATGGCATTATCGATAACTTGTCTAAGAATTCGCAACAACTCGATTTGATATTTTCTAAACTTCAGGCCACACCTGATTTGCTCAACAAAACCCTTATTACAGCAAACGGAAAAATCGAAGACCTCTCGGGCACTTTCAAAGGCGTTGCTGAAAATGTAAACCTGACTTTGCACGATTTGAGGCCCACGCTTCAAAACTTTAAAACTATCTCTGATTCGTTGAAGATGTTAAAATTAAATCAGACGCTAATTAAAACACAGCAAACTATTTCAAACTTAAATCAGACCCTCGCCCGTTTAAACAAAGGCGATAATACGATGAGCAAGTTGATGACGGAAGATACACTATATGTAAATCTTAACAGGCTGATCAAAAATTTAGATAGCTTGGCAGTGCATCTCAATACAAACCCCAAGCACTTTTTGGCACCGCTTGGCAAGAGCAAGAAAAAAATTGATCGCGATAGAAGGAAAGAAGAAGAGTTGAAGAAGGCGATTAAGAAGTAGCCATTGACAAAAAGCAGTAGGCAATTTAGTGCGAACTACTAGCGTTGGATTAACCAAACGATAAAAGAAATATTCATGATGACCATAGGTATAATTCTGACTACTAAATTCTAACTTCTATTTTTTTAACATGGATTTAGAATTCAATAAAAACGAAGATCAACTCAAGCAACTGTGCTTTCAACTTAAATCGAAAGCAAAAAAAACGATGTTGGGTGGTGGCGAAAAAAAAATTGAAGACCAACATCAAAAAGGAAAGTTAACTGCCCGTGAACGCATAGATTACCTGATTGATAAGAATACTTCACTCCTTGAAATCGGGCTTTTTGCAGGCGATGGAATGTACAAAGAGCAAGGCGGTTGCCCTTCGGGCGGAGTAGTGACTGGCATAGGTGTAGTGAAGGGAAGGCAGTGTGTTATTGTGGCCAACGATGCTACCGTAAAAGCAGGCGCGTGGTTTCCGATCACTGCCAAGAAAAATTTACGGGCACAAGAAGTGGCCATGGAAAACAGATTGCCGATTATCTATTTGGTAGATAGCGCAGGCGTATTCCTCTCTATGCAAGACGAAATTTTTCCGGACAAAGAACATTTCGGCAGACAGTTTAGAAACAATGCTAAAATGTCGGCCATGGGAATTGTACAAATTGCAGCTATCATGGGCAGCTGTGTGGCAGGTGGAGCATATCTTCCCATCATGTCAGACGAGGCAATGATTGTAGACAAAACAGGTTCCATTTTTTTGGCAGGATCGTATTTAGTGAAGGCCGCCATTGGCGAAGATATTGACAACGAGACACTCGGGGGCGCATCTACGCATTGCGAAATATCGGGCGTTACCGATAATAAATTTCCTACTGACCAAGCGTGCTTAGATCATATTCGTTCGCTCTTCGATAAAACTGGGGCGAATGAAAAAGCTGGATTCAATCGGATTGAACCAAAAGCTCCTAAAGAAAAGCCAAGTGATATTTACGGAATTGTACCGAGCGATCGTGCAAAACCCTATGATATGCTAGAGGTGATCAAGCGCATGGTCGATGATTCTACCTTTGATGAGTACAAGCCACTTTATGGAAAAACAATTCTTTGTGGCTTTGCCAGAATGGAAGGATGGGCTGTAGGCATTGTGGCCAACCAACGCAAAGTGGTAAAGAATAAGAAAGGCGAGATGCAAATGGGTGGTGTAATTTATTCTGATTCGGCAGATAAAGCAGCTCGTTTCATCATGAATTGTAACCAACGCAAAGTGCCACTTTTGTTTTTACAAGATGTAAGCGGCTTTATGGTAGGAAGTAAATCAGAGCATGGAGGCATTATAAAAGATGGCGCGAAAATGGTGAATGCCATGGCCAACTCTACCGTGCCTAAGTTTACCATCATAGTTGGCAACTCGTACGGTGCTGGCAACTATGCCATGTGTGGCAAAGCCTACGACCCTCGGTTAATATACGCTTGGCCCACAGCGCAAATTGCTGTGATGAGCGGGGCTTCGGCAGCCAAAACACTTTTGCAAATCAGGGTTAGCACATTGAAAGCACAGGGGAAAACAATTAGTAAAGAGGAGGAAGACTTGTTGTTGAAAGAGATTACCGATAAGTACAACGAGCAACTTAGTCCTTATTATGCAGCTGCGCGAATTTGGGTAGATGGCGTTATTGACCCGCTCGAAACAAGATCGGTGATTGCGCGAGGCATTGAAGCTGCCAACCACGCACCAATCGAAAAATTTAATGTGGGGGTTATTCAAACTTAATTGATTTGACGATTCGTTGATTCGATGATGAACTGCATTCATATATTAACGAATCACCGAATCTGCATATGAACGAATTAAAGTAGATGCAAGACAGTGAACTAAAAGCATTGATTTCGCTACTCGAAGACGAGGATCAGCAAATCAGTTCGCACGTAGAAGAAAAAATTTTATCTCTTGGCAAGCAGGCCATACCTTTTTTAGAACAAGAGTGGGAGAGTAACCTAAACCCACACGTCCAGGCTAGAATCGAAGAACTCATCCACACACTCCAATACGAATTGCTCAAAGAGCGCTTGAAGGAATGGTATCGCAGCAGCGATCAAGATCTATTAATGGGCATGTGGATATTGGCCACCTATCAATATCCCGATTTAGAACTTGAAAAACTCAAGCAAGATCTAGAACAAATTTATTACGACACGTGGCTCGAATTCAGACCCGACTTATACCCCTACGATCAGGTAAAGGTGATCAATAGCGTGCTGTTTGGTAAGTTAAAGTTTGGTGCCAACACCAAAAATTTTCACTCACCCGGCAACTCGATGATTAATATTGTTTTAGAATCGCGAAAGGGAAATCCCATTACCCTTTGTGTTATTTATATGCTGGTGGCGCAAAAGCTAAAACTACCAATCAGCGGGGTTAACTTGCCCAACTTATTTATCCTAACGTATAAAGACGACAACCATCAATTTTATATTAACGCATTTAATCGTGGATTAATTTTTTCAAAACAAGATATTGAAAATTACATCAACGAGTTGCACCTCGTTCCGCAAACTTCTTTTTACGAGCCCTGCACTAGCTTAGAGATAATCAGGCGCGCTTTGCGAAACATGGTGCAAGCATTTGAAAAGATTGGAGAACATGCCAAAGCCGAGGAGGTAAAACTCTTACTGATTGAAATTTCGGATGGTGGGGATTTGGGGGTTTGAGTTTTAAAGCCCGTTGATTGATTATTTGTCTAGTTTTTGAGGTAAAAGAAACGTTACTTCCGCTTAATTGTACACCCCAGCACCCGGTTGTTAGTCACCTCTATTTTCTGTCCAGCTAAAAACTTGTCGATGGCATCTTTCAAATAATTTTGTTTGGTATCGGTGGCTACCTGTGGGTTGTCGTCAATCGCTCCGCTGTATTGAATGATGCGCTGCCGATCGAGTAAAAAAACCTCAGGGCTTTTGCGGGCACCAAACTGATCGGCCACTTTTTGATCTTTGTCGGCCAAATACGGAATCCCTAAATCAGTATAATGAATAGCCATCTTCTCTACCGACTCTTGCGGGTCTACATTCGAGTTAATCAAGAGAAATTGAATTTTACCTTTGTATTGTTCGATCAATTTCTTCAAACGGTCTTTGTAATAATTATCGTACGGACATTCATTACTCGTAAACACTACTACGATGCCTGAGTAGGATGTAAATTGATTTAACTCTGCAACAGAACCATCGTTCACATTTGGCAAACTGAAATTTGGAACTTGCTGCGCTTGCGCGGAGATGGTAGCTAAGAATAAAATGAATAGTAGTTTTTGCATATCATGAATGTTTGGTCAATACCATTACAAAATCGTTTTCTACCCGATATTCCAAAATTACAGTTTGTTTTTGACTATCAGCAGAAATGGTGCCTTTCAAAAGTCCTTCCGATTTTAATTCAAACGGATCTATGTTTAGTTGATTAGAGAAGTGAAGTCCACGCTTTCCATATATCTTATACATGGCTTCTTTTGCACACCAGTAAATGCAAAGCTTGGTTAGGTTAGTAGCTGCGTCATTTAATTCTTCGATAGAAAATACCCGATGTGCTACTCGTAGAAGTTTTTCTTTGGGTTGCTCTAAGTCAATACCAACCGATTGGACACTATGAAGTTGAGCGGCCACGTACGGAAATGAATGAGTAAGCGAAATTTGATTCGGCAATTCTTTTAGAAAAGGTTTCCCAAATTCATCCTTTAGCAAACCACTATAACGCAATTTATTTTGCATAAGAAGTTCGTTGACCAGAACTCGAACGGCCAACCACTCTAATCTCTTTTGTGGGCTTAGTAGGTCGCTAGGGCACTCTTCAAACGCTTTAACCGATAACTCTACTTCCGATTCGGTGATTTGCCAAATACCAAATACGCTTTGTGACGATTGTTGTTCTATTTTGTATAGAGGCATTGGTTGCTAATACTTTATCGCCCAATTTTGTCAAAATATTTTCAATTCTCTAATCCGACAGGGCTGTTATGCCAACACCGCACGTAAAAAAAGTAACTAGCCTAACGGGTCACACAGATTGTGTATACACACTTGAGGCGGGTGCGGAAGCAAATCGATTTTTTTCTGCCGATGGAAAAGGCCTTGTGGCCATGTGGGATTTAACTAAGCCCAATGAAGGTGAACTGATTGCCAAAGTACCCAACTCGGTTTACGCATTGCATTACTTAAAAGATGCCGACCAGTTGGTTGCCGCACAAAATTATTCGGGCATTCATTTGCTCGATTGGAGGAGTAAAAAAGAGTTGGCTTCGCTGCAAATTTCAGATTCGTCTATTTTCCATATTCATTCGATTGGCAATGATTTGTGGATTGCCGGGGGCGATGGATTTTTGACGATCGTGGATATTAATGAATGGCGCATCAAGAAAAGGATGCGTCTCAGTGTCAAAAGCCTCCGTGCCATGGCTGCTCACCCCAATGGCCAAGAAATGGCAATAGGATTCAGTGATTTTTCAATTCGGATTTTCTCAGCGGAAGATTATTCGTTGAAACAAGAATTTGTGGCGCATACCAATTCTGTATTTACTCTCGGTTATATTCCATATACGAGTTATTTAATCAGTGGAGGCCGCGATGCAAAGCTACGAGTATGGGATGCAACAAATAATTATCAACCAGTAGAAGAAATTGCAGCCCATCTGTATGCGATCAATCATTTAGTGTTTAGCCCTGATGGAAACTATTTTGCTACCGCCAGTATGGATAAGTCTGTAAAATTGTGGGATTCGAGTTCGCTGCAACTCTTGAAAGTAATCGACAAAGCACGCCATAAAGGGCATGGTACTTCGGTAAATAAATTATTGTGGACACCCTATCAGAATCAATTGATCAGCGCCAGTGACGATCGAAGTATATCAGTTTGGGAGATTGATTTTAGTCCAGTAAACCAAAACAAATGAAGAAAATAAGAGGAATTGGAATTGCCGTAGTAATGTCGATTGCCACTGGTTCGTTTGCACAAGATACTACACGACTATCATTGTTGTTTTTGGGCGATATTATGCAGCACGATTCGCAAATACAAAGCGCCTACAATTCAACAACTAAAAAGTATGAGTATGATTCGTGCTTTCAATTTGTGAAACCCTATTTTGAATCAGTAGACCTTGCCATCGGAAATTTAGAATTCACCCTTGGCGGTACACCGTTTAAAGGCTATCCGCAGTTTAGCGCACCCGATGAGTTGGCTGTTGCGCTAAAAAATGCTGGCATGGATGTCTTGGTAACGGCCAACAATCACAGTTTAGATCGGGGTAAGAAGGGAGTGGAGCGAACCATTAAAGTGTTGGACAGTATTGGGTTAATTCATACCGGAACATTTAGCGATAGTGCTGAGCGCGCAAAATTGTATCCGCTTGTTATTGATCGGAAGGGCATTCGCCTAGCATTGCTCAATTATACCTACGGCACCAACGGCCTTCGAGTAACAAAACCTAACATTGTTAACTTGATTGATACAGCTCAAATTCACAAAGACATATTGCAGGCCAAACAAGCGCAACCTGATGTTATAATTGTTTTTACTCATTGGGGATTAGAATATCAATCGCAGCCTTCGGCCGAGCAAAAAATGTTGACCGAATTATTTTTTAGATGGGGCGCGCAGTTGGTGATCGGGTCGCACCCACACGTGCTACAGCCCATGGAGTGGCGTAAAAGCGAAAACAAGTTGGTGGCTTATTCACTCGGCAATTTTGTATCAGGCCAACGCGACCGGTATAAAAATGGAGGTGCTATGGTGCGCATTGATCTAAGCAAGACTAAGAACGATACAGGTTCAGCCACAAGAATAGATTCGGCCGGGTACTTACTACAATGGGTGTATAGAAAACCAACTGGAAAAAGAAGCTTTTATGTCTTGCCAGTGCCAACTTTTGAAAACGACAGCACAGTATTTATTACAAACGAGGCTTTGCGCATGTTATTTAAAATCTTTATTGAAGATTCGAGGAAGTTGTTGCAACAGCACAATTTATTTTTCTCAGAGATTCGCGACCCGAAGTAGCTTTTATGTCAGCTTTTCGTCCCTTCGTTTATGATTAAATGCTTGACTCTAAGCATATTCGGAAGTAATTACTATATTTGTCTGTCGATTTTTTCATTTTTTTAACTTCTTTCATTTTTTAAACTAGCAACTAAAAAAATCACACCATGAGAATCACACCATTAGAAATTCGCCAAAAGGCCTTTGAAAAAGTTTTGCGCGGTTATGATAAAGACGAAGTAAACGCTTACCTGCAATCGCTATCGCAAGAGTGGGAGCGCACGCTGGATGATGTGAAGGAAATCAGGATTAAATACGAGGCAACCGAGCGGGAGGTAGCCAAGTTGCGTGAAGTAGAAAGTTCGCTGTACAAAACACTTAAGACTGCCGAAGATACAGGCGCAAACGTAATTGACCAAGCCAACAAAACTGCCGAGTTGATTTTACGCGAGGCACAAATGAAGGCCGATTCGATGCTTAACGAAGCAAAAAACAAAGCCAAAAATACCATCGAGGAATCTGAATTTATATCAAAGCAGATGTTAGTGGAAATGGAGGAGCGCTTGAAAACATTAGGGCAACACTACAAAACTCTTGAATTGCACAAAGACAACTTACTTTCAGATATGAAACGGCTGGCTGCCGAAACAATTGACCGTGTTGATCGGGCGAAAACAGCAGCCCGCGATTTTGATCCAGATCAGCATTTAGCTCTTGCCAAACGTGAGACTAAGAAAGCATTGTTTCCCAATGCAGAGGTAGAACGCGAAATCAAAAATGCCATGGCATTGCCAGCCCAATCTGTTGTAAAGGAAGTTCCTCAGCCAATCATGGCGGGAGAAACTAAAGCGCAAAGATCTTTTTTTGACGACATCCAATGACGGGTAGAGTAGTGCTGGAGGGCCTTGAGTTCCATGCCTACCACGGAGTATATCCGCATGAGCGATCTTCCGGAAATAAGTTTGAGGTGGATGTTTCCATCGATACTGTTTTTGCAGAATCAGCTTTTCGCGATGAGTTGACGGGCACCATCAACTATGAAGATGTGTATGCCATTGTGAAAGATGTGATGGAACGTCCAGCAAAATTACTGGAAACCGTGGGGCATTTGATTGCTGAGCAGTCGCTCAAAGCTTTTCCTACTGCAAAATCGGTTGAGGTGAAAATTTCTAAATTTAATCCACCCATTGGCGGTGTTTGCAAAAAAGCGAGTGTAGTGGTGGTTAAAGTGAAGTAATTTGTTTCAGGTTGCTAGTTTCTAGTATCCAGTATCCACCATCCCTCTTACTTAGCCTCTGCAAATAAAAATCCTTTTGCATCAGCACCTTCATAAAAATCCACTTCTTTTCCGATCAGGTACATGGTATGCTTTTTCTCCACATACACTTCAATGCCCTCCACTTCGTAGGCAATGTCAGTGAGCTTTTGTTTGTCGAAACCAATCATAAGCGCTACGCCTCCGCAGCCACCGCCTTTGATTCCTAAGCGCAAACCATAGTCAGCCGGAATATTTTTGGTTTGCATGATCTTTTTTACTTCGGCTGCTGCACGGGCACTAATGCCGATGGGTTTTAGGTTGTCAAACATCTTTTAAGAATAGGTGGATGCGTTTAAAATTACCTAAATTTCCAACAAAATAGACCACTAAAAAATTCCTATGAATGTCTTATTAGAATTTGGAAAGATATTGATTCCCGCAGCCATTGTTCTTTATGCCGTTTACCTGATCGTGCGGTCATTCATTCAGCGCGAAATTGACTTGAAGAAACTGGAAGTACGCAGCCGCAGCATCGAAACCATTTTGCCAGCAAGATTGCAAGCTTACGAACGAATGGTTCTATTTTTAGAGCGAATCTCGCCACAAAACTTGCTCATCAGGCTCAACAACCCGGGCTTCTCTGCCCGCGATTTTCAAAAAGTTTTGTTGGACGAAGTGCGTAATGAATATAACCATAATGTATCGCAGCAGGTATACATGAGCGAAGAAGTGTGGAATCAAATTAAAAATGCAAAAGAAGATTTAATCATTATGATAAACGAAGCGGCAGGCCAGATGGGCAACGAAGCAACGAGCATAGATATGGCCAAGCAAGTTTTTCAACTTTCCGTAGATAGAAAAGTTGATTTAATAAACCATGCACTATCGGAGTTAAAAAAAGAAATTCAACAAATTTTTTAAGATGGCCAAAGTAGCACTATTGGCTGGTACTACTGGACTGATTGGAAGTCAGCTACTGGAGTTATTGTTGAAGCACAATGCTTATTCATCGGTAGTGGCCATCAGTCGCAAACCATTAGCCATCACCCATCCCAAACTAAACAATGTTGTGTGTGAGTTGGCTGATATACCCACCGCATTACAAGCCGTAAAAGCCGATGATGTTTTTTGCTGTCTGGGCACCACTATGCGCAAGGCTAAAACCAAAGAAGCCTTTCGCGCGGTAGACTACGATGCACCACTCGCATTGGCACAGGTGGCCAAACAAAACGGAGCAGCTAAATATTTATTAGTCTCCGCCTTAGGCGCCAATAAGAACTCTTCGATTTTTTACAATCAGGTGAAAGGCGAAGTCGAAGAAGCAATCAGTAAAATTGGTTTCGATAGCTATCATATTTTGCAACCCTCTCTGCTTACAGGCCCACGGCAAGAGCAACGTACAGGCGAAGAAGCCGCGCAAACTTTTTATAAGATTTTCGGATTCCTGATCCCGAAGAAATATGCTTCCATCGAATCAATAAAAATAGCTCGTGCATTGCTAGCCTATGCGCAACAAACCGATAAAGGCCAGCACATTCATTCATCCATCGAAATGCAAACATATTAATTTATGATCGCAGTCGTTCAACGAGTTACCGAAGCCAGCGTCACCATCCATGGTGTCATCAAATCGCAAATTGGCAAAGGGCTTTTGGTATTGATTGGTATTGAAGATGCCGATAACGATGAAGACATTGAATGGTTAAGTACCAAGCTGGTGGGCTTGCGTATTTTTGACGATGCTCAAGGCATGATGAATGTCAGCGTGAAAGACGATGGCGGAGACATTCTGCTGGTCAGTCAGTTTACTTTGCATGCCAGCACCAAAAAAGGAATGCGACCCAGCTACATCAAAGCAGCCAAACCGCCTGTGGCCATTCCGCTCTACGAAAAAATGATTGCTGCTCTCAGTAAAGAATTAGGTAAAAGTGTTTATGCAGGAGAGTTCGGTGCCGACATGAAAATAGCCCTGATTAACAACGGCCCTGTCACCATTCTCATCGACACAAAAAATAGAATTTAAATGTTTGAGGTTATGTATTGTCTTACGTCTTATGTCTTTTGTCTAACGTCTAAAGTCTAAATCATGATCGCCTCTTTCACATCCGGTGCTAATCGTCAGCGAGAAATTTATACCAACGGGTTTGCCGGTCGCTTGCCCATCGTGCCGATTGATCCGATCAAGTTAGAAGAAGCTGCCGCTGCTAAAATGAGCGCACAGGCAAAAGCCTACATCATTGGAGGTGCGGGGTTAGAGTCAACCATTCGTGCCAACCGCGCATCATTTGAAAAATATAAAATCGTTCCACGCATGTTGCGCAATGTTAGCGAGCGCGACACCAGCATTAGGCTATTTGGACAAAAGTATACATCACCATTCTTACTTTCGCCTATTGGTGTGTTAGAAATGGTTCATCCGCAGGCTGATGTTGCCGTGGGCAAAGCCGCAGCCTCATTGAACATTCCCTACATATTTTCCAACCAGTCATCACGCCCCATGGAACAAGTTGCTAATGCGATGGGCAGCAGTCCGCGCTGGTTTCAATTGTATTGGAGCAAGTCGAAAGAGTTGGTGGCAAGCTTTGTGCAACGTGCAGAAAAGTGTGGCTGCGCTGCCATTGTTGTTACACTAGATACAACAATGCTTGGCTGGCGAACGCGTGATTTGGATATGGCCTATTTGCCTTTCATGGAAGGCCGTGGCATTGCACAATACACGTCCGATCCGGTGTTTCAAAAATTAATGGACGAAGTTGAGCCCGCGGCAAAACAGGAATTGAGCTATCAATTGTTGAGCGGGCTTATCGTTATGACAAAAAGTTATCCCGGCAACGGTTTTTTTTCAAAACTAAAATCAAGACGACCCATCAAGGCGGTACAAAAGTTTGTCAGCATCTATTCCAATCCGGCACTTACGTGGGACGACCTGAAATTTTTACGTCAAACCACCAAGCTTCCAATTTTGCTAAAAGGAATTTTGCATCCTGATGATGCGCGCCTAGCCATTGATCACGGCATGGATGGCATCATCATTTCCAATCACGGTGGCCGACAGGTAGATGGTTCAATCAGTACTTTCGAGGCACTTCCAAAAATTGCGGAATCAGTGGCAGGTCAGATCCCGATTTTAATTGACAGCGGTGTGCGCGGAGGTGCCGATGCGTTCAAAGCACTTGCACTTGGCGCCACGGCCGTGTGCATTGGCCGCCCGTATGTGTATGGCCTCACGCTCGCGGGTGAAGAAGGTGTGAAAGAAGTGCTTCGCAATTTTTTGGCCGACTTTGATTTAACCATGGGGCTGGCGGGTTGTAAGAATACGAGCGAGATTACCCGCGAAATGTTAGTCTGATTTTTTGCGGCTTGCCGTGCGAGGCGCAGCGGCACCGGGCTGTTCGCTCCAAGTCACGCGAAGCGCGTGAGCTTTTCACTTCCATCCCTAGCCGATGCCCGCACCAAGCGAGTACGTACTATCGGGGTTACAACACTTCGTACCAAATTTTCATCGTGTTTAAGTTCTGATTCCGTACCTTCGTCAATGAATCCTATTACTTATGGCAAAATACATTTTTTTATTCCTTATGTTAGTTGGCAGCAGTTCGTTTGCTCAATTCGACAAAATTCTCAATGATGCAAAAAAAGTTATAGCTCCCACTAACGCGCTCACTTCAGCCGAAGTTGCCAGCGGCTTAAAAGAAGCGTTGGTCAACGGAATAACCAAAGGCACCGATCTCACTTCCAAACTAGATGGCTACTACAAAAACCCCGAAATCAAAATACCCTTTCCTCCCGATGTAAAGAAGGTAGAAGATAAGTTGCGTGCCTTGGGCATGGGCAAAGAAGTAGATAAATTTGTTGTTACGCTAAATCGTGGAGCTGAAGAAGCCGCGAAGGAAGCAAAACCAATTTTTCTTTCCGCCATCAAACAAATGACCATTGACGATGCGTTTGCTATTTTAAAAGGTCAACCTGATGCCGCTACTCAATACTTAAAGAAGACTACCACGGCTCAACTAAAAGAAAAATTTAAACCCGTTGTGCAAGCATCGTTAGATAAAGTGCAAGCCACCAAATATTATGGTGATTTAGTAAATAACTATAATCGTATTCCTTTTATCTCAAAGGTAAATCCTAACCTAAATGAATACGCTACTGACATGGCTATTCAAGGATTGTTCACCATGATTGCCAAAGAAGAAAAGAGCATTCGTCAAGACCCAGCAGCTCGCACTACCGATTTGTTGAAGAAAGTATTTGGTTCCAAATAATAACTGATTATGACACTATTCGAAAAACATCAACCTACCATTACGAAAGCCATTGATGCTTTGCACGCACGCACATTTTATGCAGCCTTTGTCGAGCACCCCGCACCGGCTGTGTATGGAGAAACTGCGGATGCTGATGGGCAGGCTAAATTCAAGCACGCCTTGGGAAAAAAATTTGAGGAGTTGTTGCAATCCAATCCCGAAAGATGGGCGGGACAAGAGGAATCTCCCTACCTACAGGAAGAGTTGAAAGTTACCTATCCCATCTTTTCCACTAACACTTTAATCGATTGCGCACAAAATTCATTTCATCAGTGGCGCAAAGTATCTGCGCAAGATCGTGCCGGAATTTTGATGGAATCGTTAGAGCGAGTGAAGGCTCGTTTCTTTGAAGTAGCCTACGCAACCATGCACACCACTGGTCAGGGTTATATGATGGCCTTTCAGGCATCTGGGCCACACGCTGCCGATCGTGCGCTGGAAGCAATAGCTTCTGGTTATGAAGAATTGAATCGCCTCCCTTCCAATGCCATATGGGAAAAACCCATGGGTAAATTCAATTTGCAACTCAACAAAGAATGGCGTGCGGTTCCAAAGGGAATTTCAGTCGTCATTGGCTGCTCAACATTTCCGACATGGAATTCGGTGACAGGTATTTATGGAAGTTTGATCACCGGCAATTCAGTAATTGTTAAGCCGCACCCTGGTGCGATTTTACCAATCGCTATTTTTGTGGCAGAAATTCAAAAGGTGTTGCAAGAAAATAATTTGGATCCCCACACGTGTCAGTTGGCCGTTGATACTTTCGATAAAATGATCACCAAAGAATTGGCCGAGCATCCGAGTGTAAAACTGATTGACTTCACAGGCAATTCTGCATTTGGTTCTTATTTAGAATCGCTGCCGGGAAAAACTGTTTTTACCGAGAAGACAGGCGTTAACTCGGTGATTCTAGATTCAGTTGAAGATGCAGATAAGGTTGCAGCCAATCTTGCTTTCTCTGTCAATTTATACAGCGGGCAAATGTGTACGGCTCCCCAAAACTTTTACATTCCAGCCAACGGTATTAAAACTTCTACCGGTTCTGTTTCATTTGATGAATTTGCTGAAAAGTTTGTAGCGAACATTAACGGACTTGTAGATAATCCTAAAGCGGGGCCGTATGTGTTAGGTGCTGTGCAAAACAAAAATACGAGCACACGCGTAATTGATGCCGAAAAAATTGATGGCAAAGTTTGGTTGAAGTCGCGGACATTTGAAAACCCGCAATTTAAAAATGCGCGTGTCGCTACCCCCGTGGTGATTGAAGTAGATGGCAGCAAGAAAGATATTTTCAGTAAAGAGTTATTTGGCCCTATTGCATTGCTTATCAAAACCAAAAACACAAACGAATCGATTTCCTTAGCAAAGGAGATGGCTCAGCAACACGGTGCGATCTCTTGTGGCGCCTATACTACCGATTCAGCCGTGCGTGAAAAAATTGCCGATGAGATGTCATTGGCAGCAACTCCTGTATCGTTTAACTTGGTAGGCGGCATTTATATGAATCAAAACGCGGCCTTTTCCGATTTTCACGTAACAGGTGGAAATCCATCTGGCAATGCTTCGTTTACAAATCCCGAATATGTTACCAAACGATTTACGTGGGTGGGGCATCGTGAGCCGGTGAAGTAAGCACACGTTGATCCAATGGCCAATGAAAAGAATTTTTCTTTTAATCTTTTTATCTACCCCGCTCTTTGCGCAAGAGTTTAAATTCGAGGGTAGACTAAATAAGTTCATTGCCCGCCTTCCTGAGTTTAGAAAAGAAAAGGGTGATAGCGCTTTTCTTGCAATTGATGTGTGGATTAACCAATCAAAGATTAACGGCAATTACAAATTAGGCCACCTTTACTTCTGGAAGGCTGAACTTTCCTTAGACCGAGCACTGTACGATAGCTCGGGATTTTATTATCAGGCATCCATACCGTTACTTGAAAAAGATACCGATGAACCTACGCTCGGCCGGGCTTACATTGGCGCTGGATATATCTTAAACTTTCGAGCAAAATATGCAGAAGCTATGTCTTTCAATTTGAAAGCGGAGAAGATATTCAGAAGAATTGGCGACCAGAAAATGCTGGCCCGAAGCCTCAAGCGATTGGGCGATGATTTAGCTTTGCAAGACGCGCGCGCTTCGGAGGCAAAGAAATATTATATTGAGTCAATCGACATTAGTATTCTCCAAAAAGACACGATCAATATTATTCGTGCACTCAACGCAATTTCTACGGTGTATTCGGCTGAAAAGAAGTATCCTTCAATTGATAGTGTATTGACGGTAGCAGTGAGGTTAGCAAAAAAAATCAATTGTTTACGTTGTCAGGCGATAAGTTATTCGCAATGGGGTATCAGCGACTATGAGCAAGGAAAATATACCAGCGCGATTCGCAGATACAAAGAGGAGTTTGAAGTGAATAAGTTAATGGGAGCTACTTACGATCAGTTTTTTGTATACCAAAATACTTCCGATTCCTTTGTTGCGTTGAAGCAATTTGACCGAGCCATTCAATATAGCGACAGCGCATTGAAGATTGTGCAAACTGATGTGGCGTGGAATCATTACCAGGATGTATACCAAACTAGGTACAATGCCTACAAGGGCAAAGGAGATTTGACCAACGCCTTGACCTCACTTGAAAGGCAAATGCAATACAAAGATTCAGTATTAACAGAAAGCAAGGAAAGAGCCTTGGAGGAACTTAATGCCTCGTACAATTTTGAAAGAAAAGAAAGGCAGCTAAAGGAATTGGAGCAACTAAATAGAGTAAAAACATTGGAGGCAACATCTGCCCGCCAATGGCAAGTTGGGCTTGCCATCATCTCGGTTCTAGTTATAATTCTGGCTCTGGTGCTTTACAATCGATATAATTTTAAGCAGCGTGCGGCTCAAGTATTAGATGAGAAGAATACCGACCTCCAAAAACTCAATGGTTTCAAAGACCGCATGTTTGCCGTGATCTCGCACGATTTGCGCAACCCCGTAGACGCGTTCAATACCATCATCGAGAGCCTGAGTCAAAATAGTCAGCATGCTACAAAGGAGGAATTAAAAGAGTTTTTGGAAAGTATGTTGCAATCGGCTAAAGATTTGAAAGGTCTTTTAAATAATCTACTGGAATGGTCGCTGGTTCAGATAGGGAAGTTGCCATTCAATCCCACCACAGTTTCGTTGCGTGAGGTAACTCAGCAAAGCATCGCTCACCTGGAGACCATGGCAGCAGTAAAGAAAATCATCATACATAATCAAGTTGACCCTGATAGCAGAGTGCTGGCCGACCCATCGATGATGATCATCGCCTTACGGAATCTGATTAGCAACGCCATCAAGTTTTCTGAGTCGGGTAAAAGTATTGAGTTGACTACTCAATCTGAAAACGGCAAGATGCAATTGAAGGTAATCGATCAAGGTGCAGGCATGAGTGAGGAAGAAGTGGCTAAGTTGTTTAAGATGGAGCAGAGCACACAGCAGATTGGCAACTCAGTTGAAAAGGGTGCAGGCATCGGGTTGCTATTGGTGAAGGAATTAGTAGAACGAAATCAGGGAAATGTTTCCGTTACGAGCCAACCCGGCAAAGGCAGTACATTTGT
>JAAFHY010000053.1:10689-23792 GCA_013298505.1 Cytophagales bacterium | reverse complement strand
CCCAACACCTGGAAATATTACTTTGTCGGCTCGTTGAATTTCTTCTACACTATCAGTAATGGCATAATTCATTTGCAATCTTTCCAGTGCAAAAGCAACAGAGCGGATATTGCCTGCATTGTATTTTATTACTGCTATTTTCATAAGTGCAAGACTACGAGTTAAGGGTTAATATTTACGATTTTGATATGCTTGTCGTAACTCATAGCATTCCTTTCGTGCTGGGAAGTTGATCGTTGTAGGGATCTTTACGCACAGCCATCTTTATGGATTTTGCAAAACTCTTAAAAATGGCTTCGATTTTATGATGCTCATTTGTTCCTTCTGCTTTTACATTTAAGTTTACTTTGGCAGCATCGGTAAACGATTTAAAAAAATGAAAAAACATTTCGGTAGGCATATCACCAATTTTTTCACGAGTAAATTGTGCCTCCCAAACTAACCATGGCCTGCCACCAAAATCTAACGAAACCTGTGCAAGGCAATCGTCCATAGGTAAGCTAAAGCCGTATCGTTCAATACCGCGTTTATCTGCTAGTGCTTTACTAAATGCTTCACCAAGGGCTAGCGCGGTATCTTCGATGGTATGATGTTCGTCAATGTGCAAATCGCCTTTTACTTCAATTTCTAAATCGATTAAGCCGTGTTTAGAAACTTGCTCGAGCATGTGATCGAAAAAGCCAAGCCCTGTATGAATGGTAGACTTGCCGCTTCCATCTAAGTTAACGCGAACATGAATATCTGTCTCTTTTGTTTTGCGATGAACAGTCGCCACTCGCTTCGGAAGTACGGTATCGTATATTTCTTTCCAACTGTTTGTTTTTAAGACGCACGTTTCTTCTAACTCTTTGGGAATAATCAAGTCGCCCAACTCTGGTTGCCTTAGCAGAATACCTTTGGCACCAAGATTTTTTGCTAGCTGAATGTCAGTAATACGATCGCCAATGACGAATGAATTTGCTAAGTCATATTCATGGGTAAGATATTCAGATAGCATGCCGATACCCGGTTTACGTGTGGGCTTATTTTCTTCGGGCATTGATCTATCAATATGGACTTTTGAAAAATTAATACCTTCTCCTTCCAGCGTTTTCATCAACCTATTATGTACAGGCCAAAACGTATTTTCTGGAAATAGGGGAGTGCCCAGCCCATCTTGATTAGTTACCATCACCAATTCATACGATGTCTCTTTGGCGATTTTGCCCAGCCATGTAAATACACCTGGAATGAATTCCAATTTTTCTAAACTATCAATTTGTGGATCGGTGGGCGATTCGTAAATCAATACCCCATCTCGATCAATGAATAATACTTTCTTCATATTTTCTTAAGTTCAGAAATCAATTGTTTGTTTTCGAAAGGCGTACCTACTGTTATTCGCAAACAGTCAGCGCACAAAGTTACATTAGAACGGTCGCGTACCACAATCCCTAACTCGGTTAGTTTTTGGTAAACACCTTTTGCGTTGACTATCCTAACCAAAAGAAAATTGGCTTGCGAGGGAAACACCTTTTGTACAATTGGAATTGTTAGCAATTGCTCTATTAATAATTCTCGCTCTCTGATAATCTCAAATACGCTGTTATTTTTCTCTTGTTCAAGTTCTAACTTTTCTAATGCAATTCTTTGTGTGATTCCGTTTATGTTATATGGAGGTTTTATTTTGTTAAGCACCTTAATGATTTCCTCGTTTGCAAAACACATACCTAGCCGTATACTTGCCAGTCCCCAAGCTTTAGATAAAGTTTGTAGTATTACTAAGTTTGGGAAGTTAGTAAGGTGTGGAACAAGCCCTTCAGCTTCGGTGAAGTCAATATAGGCCTCATCCACAACTACTAGTCCATTAAATTCTTTTAATAACGTTACTATGCTATTCTTAGAAAGTAAGTTGCCTGAGGGATTATTGGGCGAACAAAGAAAAATAATTTTTGTATTTGCGTTCCACTTGTTTCGGATGCTATCCAGATCAATATCAAAATCAGGTGTAAGTGTGGTTGTTATAATTTCAACATTATTCACCTCAGCACTTACGGTATACATGCCATACGTAGGCTGAGGTATCAGAATATTATCTACCGTGGGTTCGCAGAAAGCTCTTATTAACAAGTCGATTGGTTCATCGCTGCCATTGCCTAATAAAATTTGATTTGTGTTGATTTTTTTTATAGCCGATATTCTTTCTTTTAATTTTTTTTGGTGAGGATCTGGATAGCGATTGTAATCGGTAGGATAGGGGTTTTCGTTCGCATCTAAAAATACAGATGCGCTGCCTTTAAAATCATCGCGTGCCGATGAGTAAGGTTTTAGTTTTAGCACGTTTGCCCTTACCAATTTAGTTACATCAAAATTCATCATTCCACTTTTAACTTCTAATGTCTTATGTCTAGCATCTTAAATCTACCATCTATCTTCTCCTCACTCTAACCGCTTCGGCATGTCCTTTCAACTGCTCGGCTTCGGCCATTTCAATTACTACAGGCCCTAGTTGTTCTAAACCTTCTTTGGTCACTTGTTGGATGGTAATTGATTTTAAAAAACTATCTAGTGATACACCACTGTACGCCCTAGCGTATCCATTGGTAGGTAATGTGTGGTTGGTGCCAGAGGCATAATCGCCAACCGATTCTGGCGAGTAGGGTCCAAGAAAAATAGAGCCCGCGTTTACAATTTTTTCAACTAGTGTATTGCAGTCCTTTGTGTTTATAATCAAATGTTCGGGTGCATAATCATTTACAAAATCAATTAGCAAATCACTTTTAGTAAAGACTACGGCTAAGCTATTTTTTAGCGCCTCTTTAGCTACCTGTTTTCGAGGTAGATTTTCAACTTGCCGATTAACTTCCTCTATCACCGTTTTTAGGATGACCTCCGTATTGGCTACAAGCACTACTTGGCTATCGGCTCCATGTTCGGCTTGCGATAGCAAATCGGCTGCTATAAAAGTAGGATTGGCAGATTCATCGGCAATTACCAAAACTTCGGAAGGCCCAGCGGGCATATCAATGGCCACTCCTTGCTGATTAACTAATTGCTTTGCTTTAGTAACGTATTGATTGCCGGGGCCAAAGATTTTGTCGACTGCCGGAATTGACTCTGTGCCGAACGCCATAGCCGCGATTGCCTGTGCCCCGCCAACTTTAGCTATTTTTTTTATGCCTGCTAGCGAAGCTGCATAAAGAATCGCAGGATTGATGTCTCCGTTTTCAGCCGGGGGTGTGCATAGCACTACATCTTTACAACCAGCCAATTTAGCGGGTATACCAAGCATCAGAACAGTAGAAAAGAGCGGAGCCGATCCGCCCGGTATATAGATTCCAACACGTTGTATCGCAACTTGCTTTCGCCAGCAGGTTACCCCTGGCATGGTTTCTACTTTCAAGGTTTCTATTCGCTGTGCGGCATGAAATTTCTCGATGTTATTCGCTGCAATGGCAATGGCAGATTTTAGACTATCGCTAAGCAGCGAAATGCCTTTTTGAATTTCGCTTTCTGATACAATTAATTCTGTTAGCTCAGTTCTGTCATATTGTTTGGTTAGCTCGCGCAGAGCGGCATCGCCTGAGTTTTTAACTCGTATCAATATATTGTTAACGGTACTCTCTAGGTACTCTAGTTCTAGCTGTGGACGTTTTGTTAACTCGCTCCATTTAGTTCGATTAGGATTAATTTCTATTCTCATAATAATTCAAAGTTCAAAGTCTAAAGTGCAAAGTTGAAAATCTAAAGTTTAAATTTCGAAGTTTTGCTAAGCAATCATCTTTTCGATCGGTATTACCAAAATGCTTTCGGCACCAAGCGATTTTAACAGATAGATCTTTTCCCAAAAATCGTTCTCATCTACAACAGAATGTAAACTCGACCAGCCCGCTCTGCTCAATGGCATAATGGTGGGGCTTTTCATGCCGGGTATTATGTTTGTAATTTTTTCTATTGCTTCGTTGGGGCAATTCAACAAAATGTATTTGTTATTCTTGGCGGATTGCACTGCGTTGATTCTGAATATTAGCTTATCAAGAATTTCCTTTTTTGAGGCTTCAAGCTGTGGGGTAGCTATAAGTACGGCTTCACTTTGAATTACTGTTTCTACTTCTTTAAGCCCATTGCTTAATAGTGTGCTTCCAGTGCTTACAATGTCACAAATGGCGTCTGCCAGCCCAATGCCTGGGGCAATCTCTACCGAGCCGCTGATCTCGTGAATGCCCGCGGTGATTTTATTTTTGTCTAAAAACTGCTGTACGATAACAGGGTAGGAGGTAGCAATATTCTTTCCTTGGAGGTACGATATCCCTGTATAATTTTCTGATCGAGGGATTGCGATGGATAAGCGACACTTAGCAAAATCCAATCGCTTTACCAGCTCATTCTTTTTTTGCTTTTCAATGAATACATTTTCTCCAACAATACCTGCATCGGCTACCTTATCTTCCACGTATTGTGGTATGTCATCGTCTCTTAAAAAAAGTAATTCCACCGGAAAGTTTCGTGCTTGCGTTTTAAGTTGATCTTTTCCATTGCTAATCTGTAGCCCGCTCTCTTTCAGTAGTTTAAGCGAGTCTTCTTGCAGTCTTCCAGATTTTTGAATGGCGATTCTAAGGGTTGAGTTCATGTTGGTTGATTGTAATTTTTAATTGTGATTGATGTTGGCATCCCAGAAACAAAAAAGGCCTACCAATTGTTGGCAAGCCTTTTTTGAATAATCTTTATTAATCAGATCAAAACATAAAGTCGCCAAGCAACGCTTTTGCGTGATGACGATGTACGTGTTGATTGTTTTTCATAAATATGCCTCAAAGAAAGGTATTCACTACTAGTATTCAAAATCTGCCAGCATTTATTTTGCAATACAGTTAGGTTGGCTAAACAACCGTTAGGCAATGCGGTTTAGATTGTAGTAATTTTGCTAGTTATGATCCGAATCTCACCAATTTTTTTCTGCCTTTTATTAGTTAGCTGCACTGGTTCTAAAGAAACCCGTGTTCAGCAATTCCTGCTTAAAGGGAATATCGCCACGAAAGAAAGAAACTTTGAGCAGGCAGCCTATTATTACGGAGAAGCCATCAGGTTAGAACCTTGCTTTGCCGATGCCTGGAATAATTTGGGTACAGCTTACTTTGAACAAAAACGCTTTGACTTGGCTATCGAAAATTATACGAAGGCATTGAACTGCCAGCCCAAATTTGTGAACGCATTATTGAATAGAGCCAACACTGCCTACGAAACAAAAGAGTATTACTTGGCCATTGAAGACTTAGATAAAGTAGTTGCTATAAAACCCGATACAGCGATAGTCCATTTTACGAAGGGGCTCGTCTATACTAAGACGAGAGATTTCTCCAATGCACTATCATCATTTGAAAAAGCGATGGATGTTGATAAAAATAATATCGACTTCAAAGTAAACCACGCCATCGTTCAATATTACAAGAGAGATTTTGAAAGGGCTCGATTTGAACTCAACTCGTTGCTTTTGATAAACAAGACTGAGCCCAATATTTTCAATACGCTTTCGCTGATAGAAGTAGAGCAGGGTAATTTTGCCGAGGCACTAACTATGATTAACAAGGCAATTGAGCTAAATCCAGATCAAGCTTATTTTTTGAACAACCGAGGTTTTGTTTATTTGAGTATGAACGAAATGGAAAAGGCATTGAAAGATATTAACGAGAGTATAGCCTCTGACCCTTACAATGGTTGGGCGTACCGAAACAAAGGCATTTTCTATTTGATGCAACGAGACTATGTTTCTGCCGAACGATTATTGACCCAAGCACTAGAAATGGATTCGTTTATCGATAAAATAAATTTTTACTTAGGCATGGCCTATTACAAAAACAATAAGAAGAACGAGGCGTGTGCTGCATTTAATAAATCAGAGCAATTAGGCGAAAAAATGCTGACTACCGATTTAATCAAGTATTGCAAATGAATTGTTTAGAGGTAGTTACGCAGATCGAAAAACAGTTAACCAAACCTTTGCCCGGATCGAGTGCTCACGAACCTTTACGTGCCACGCCTACCGGATTAATTAAACCAAAGTTTGAGCACACGCTACCACCCAAGCCGGGTAGCGTGATGATTTTACTTTACTTAGACGGAGGGCAACTGAAATTTCCACTGACTAAACGTCCCGAATACTTAGGCGCTCATGGTGGGCAGGTAAGTTTGCCTGGTGGCAAGGCCGAACAGAATGAAAATGAAATTGAGACCGCTTTGCGTGAAACAGAAGAAGAGATTGGTGTAGACCGAAATACGGTACGAGTGCTGGGCAAGCTGAGTAATTTTTTTGTGATACCCAGCAACTTCATGGTAACTCCAGTAGTAGGTTTTATCAACGAGCGTCCTACGTTCAAAGCGCAAGAGGCAGAAGTAGTTCGGATTATTGAGGGGAGCGTTGCTGACCTAATCAAACCCGATGCAATTCGGTTGAAAGAAATTGTGGCTGCCAAATTATACCCCATGCTAGCACCTCACTTCGAAGTGGAAGGCGAAGTAGTATGGGGCGCCACCGCCATGATGCTGAATGAATTTAGGGTGGTGGTAAATAGTATTGGGGGTTAGTTACCGATAAAATCTTTTATAAACCCAAAGCCATTTAACCCTAATATTTGTGCGTAATTTTCACTTTACCACTATTCTTATTCCTTCGCTATGACTGCTAAATTCTGGGGCATACATGCTTTGAATGGTGGTAATGCCATTTGAGAAACTCCCTTTATTATTAACTCTTAAATCATATTCGAAAACATAAACGCCTTTATCAATTGAGTCAAAAAAGAAGTTGGTGGAAGCGTCTTTGGTGCTTTGATAATAGCCGAGTCCGTCCTTCCATTTATATTCTGACAGTACATCTACTGGTTCTAGCCCTGAGGCACGCATATCTTTCATGTGCAAAAATTCCATGTATCGATCAGTACCTAGCTCAATCCTGATTCTAATCAAATTGCCAACTTCCAGTGACGTATTTGTATTGATTTCTGCTAGTAACTCTACTTGAGCGGTGCGGCTAACTAAGAATACTTTCTTTGATAACCTAAGAGGTGTTTCGGCAGAAGTTATCTTATCAAGGTCTTCGAAATACTGCCAATACAATCCGCCCCATGCTACTCCATTTCCCTTTTTAGTTAGCACGATTTCGCTCATGGATGGCTTTATCTCCTCTTTCTTCCAAGAAGTTTTAAAGTAGCCAGTTCCAGCTTCTACTTTTGATTTTTGACTCTCTGTGGAAATTATTTTGCCCCCAATGCTACACTCCACTTGATCTTCCAATGGCAACCAATCTGTTCCATTTAGTAGCAAAGCGTAGATCGCTTCGGTGGTAGCTTTCGTAGTTTTCCATTGGCTAGTTTGCTTATTCTTTAATAAGCAAAGCCTTAGGTCATCAACTGTTTTTTGTTTTTCATTTTCTGACACGCTTTTATCAGCAGATCGGATTTCAGAAAATGCTTCGATCAATAACGCTTGTGTCTCAATTGGCGCTTCGTTCCAATACCAACCTGATTTGTTTTCTTTCCAATACATACCCATTTCCTCACTTAGGATGCTATTCTCAGCCAGTGATTTAAGAATTTCATTCGCAAACTGGTTATTGTTACTTCGGAAATGGATCAACGCTATCATTGCCTTGTCGTAGAGATTAAATTCCTTCCAATAGCGTTGTGATTGTTTCTCATAATACTGTAAGGCAGTCGCAGTTCTTTCGGCTGCCTTCATTTCAGGAAAGAAGCTTCGCATATATAAATACTGTATTTGACTGCTGCTAATATGCTGGCGTTGCATAAACTCGGCAACTTGTTGGTCCCCTTCTTTTTCGTTCCTTGCCTGCACACGAATTGCGTTGGCCTGAGTCAATAGGCGATCATAATCTTGAATTGTCTCAAGATCTAAGTAAGTAATTGCTTTTTGAAGTATGTCAGCATACTCTTTACTCGAAGATACTTGAAGCTTCTTTAAGTGACCGAGACCAGAGGCAATATGCAATGTGATGTATCGGCTGGCGGAATTGCTTCCACTGAACCATGGGAAGCCACCGTTCTCCATTTGCATTTTTTGTAGCTTATCGGTCACGATTTGCAATTGGTCTTTCATCCTACTAAGATCAAATAGTAAAGCAATCCTCTTTTTCTGTTCAGATTCACTTTGTGCATCTCTAAGCCAAGGCGTCTCTTGAATAATGATTGATTTCAATTCTTCATTCTTCTCTAGGTTGCTGATTAGTGAACTGGAAGATGCCCACTGATCGAACACTTGCTTGATCTTAGGGTTACTATTGGCGATGTGACTTGCTAACAGACTGGCATAATATCTCGCAAATGTTTGCTCTGCACACTCATGCGGAAATTCCATTAAGTAGGGGAGAGCTTGGATAGCATACCAAGCTGGATTAGAAGTGATCTCTAGCGTGAGCTGATGTTGCTGAATTGTGGACGAAGATATTGTCTTCAATTTTTCTAACATAAATGTCTTGGTTTGGCCAGCCCTTACTTGCATAGGCATTGTCTCTGTTACCAAAATCCTGTTAGACAATACGGGAAGTGCATTTTGCTCGCCATCACTAAAATTACCTGCCTTAGCGATCACTTTGTATTGTATAGCATCAATGCCTTCTGGAATTTTCAATTTCCATGCTATCTGGGTATTCCCTTTTGCATCTACTTTGAAAAATTGATTTCTGTTTATGTTCCCGAGCAGATTATCTGCTGATATACCCGATACTGCATTTGTTAATTGTAATGTGACATTGCCCGATTTACTTTCGCTAGATAGATTGCTGATTTTAGTTGAGAAAATGATTTCATCGCCTACGCGCAGAAAGCGCGGTGGAATTGGTGTTACCATTAATTCTTTTTGAGTAACCGTTTGAAGGGTCTTTGTTGCTGTCAACAAATCTCTTGTATGTGCTAGTAATTGAAGTTTCCATCTTGTTAGTGCTTCTGGTGTGGTGAAACTAAACTGTATTCTTCCTTCTTCATTAGTATTTAGATGAGGGAAGAAAAAGGCAGTTTCTTTGAAATCCTTTCTAACACTTACTTTAGCAAGTTCTTCATCTAGTTTTTTCTGCCCAGATTTGGTAGTGATGATAACAACACCATTTGCAGCTCGACTACCATAGAGTGCAACGGCTGCATCACCTTTTAAGGCTTGAACAGAAGCTAAGTCATTTTGATCTATTTTAGAGGATTCCACAATTACACCATCGACAACATAAAGTGGCTCCTGACCACCATTGAGCGCAGCATTTCCTCGAAGCACTAATTTAGCAGGGCCTCCAGGCAAGCCTGTAATTTGGACTCCAGCCACTCTACCTTCTAATTTAGCAAATGAGAAAACCTCATTTAGACTATCAGCTTCAACAATACTCGATATGGCGTAGCTCAATGATTTTTTTTCAACTGAAACCCCATAGGCTGTTACAACCACTTCTGAGAGTTGTGTAACATCTTCGTTCATGGTTACATCCATCACGTTCTTTTTGGTGACCTTCGCCTCTGCTGTTGAGTACCCAATAAAACTATATACAAGAATGTCGTTCTTATCAGCCTCAATGCTGTAGTTACCGTCTGCATCTGTAACTGTTCCGACCGTAGTGCCTTTAATAATAACATTTACGCCCGGCAAGGCGCTTCCATCACTCGCTTTAATAGTACCATACACGAAGCCCTTTCGTAGATTCTTATTACTCCGCAACGATACTCGTGATGGATTATCAGCGTCATAGCCATCGGAATAAAGTCTTTCGAGATATTGACGATTGATATAGCCGTTGCCATTTAAGGCAAAGCCAAACCAGTCGAACTGATCATAGTATTGCTTAGGGATGGAGTTAAAACCGTAGCTCTGATTTTTAACTATAAAATTTTCGTTGCCAAAACTTTGGTTAGCTGAGGAGCGATTGTAGCTGTAATAATGATTCTGAGGAATTGGATTAAAAATCCACTCATGTGGCTTAAATTGATCGAGTGATGCATCGTAGATAGATGCAAGCACTTCAGCTTCCTTTTTGGTAGCATCGTTCCCCTTTATTTCAAAGCTCCACATTTGTTTTGCTCCTGGTTGTAGTTTGTCCTTGAAGGTGATCGTCTCGATTTCAATTTTATCTTTTATGGTAATGATCGGAATCGTTTTATTGCTTTGTAAAAAAGAGTTATAATTTACCCCACTGCAATTAACCCCAAAACCATCTTCCATATTTTCAGTGATGGGAATGCTGATCTCTTTGAAATTGCTTGAAAAACGTTCCACATACGTTTTAGTAATCTTATGGTTCTTTTCAATATCAATAGTTAGTGTGATGTCTGGAGATGCTGAGCCAACTTTTAGCTTTGCGACATCGCCTACTTTATAACTTGGTTTGTCCATTTGAAAAATCAACAATTCATTGTCAGCAATTGCTTTGCTGCGCGAATCCAAAATTTGAAACAAATGCTTTTCAGTGATATTATTTCCTGCATCATCGACAGAGGTGAGTTCCATTAAATAACTTCCTAATGCCCAAGATTTGTCAATCTTAAATTTTATTTCCTTTGATGTCTCGGTATTAAAAGTGACCTCAGCCACCTTATCGCCTTTGTTTCTTTTTTCGAGATCATCTTCGTCATTGTAAGAATCGTTGGGAAAAAGGGCTTTAAATTCTTCTCTGGATAATATCGGTGAATCAGGCTCTCCCCATGTTCTTTTTCGCATGGGTGAACTAGGAAATTTAAGTTTATATAGATGAATGATCCCTTTTGCATGAGCTGCTTGGCCATTTAAGTTCTCCACCGATACATTCACAGCATAGTCTTGGATTTTCTTATCCACCTCATTGGCAGCATTTATAGTAACTAATAAAGAATGGTAGCCCACCTTTACGTAGGTGGTCGCGCTACGTGTCTCACCATTGATATCTGTTACATCTACCGTGACTTCATATTGGAAGACTGGCCACGATTCTTTAGAAACCGTTTCGTCTGGTATAGCCGCAAAATCAATCTTAAACTGTCCTTCGTTATTTGTCGTGCCTTCGCCTTCTGTAATCTCTTGCTCATTAGATGTATTTCGTGAATTGTACCAATAGTACCATTCGGGATAGCGAACGTTTCTCTTAACGCGATAACTAATTTTCGCCTTGCTGATTTTTGAGCCATTATAAGCAATGGCCTTTCCTGTTAAAGAAATAGTATCATTTAATCTAAATGTTTCTGTAATGGGTTTGAAAGTAGTTTCAAAGGTCGGTCTCTTGTATTCTTCTACAGAAATTAAAAGATCATCATGTTGAAAATTGTTTACCCTCTCGTAAAATCTTGTATCGCCTTCGGTATCTTCATCTGCATACAATCTATATTCTCCAGTTAAGCCAGACGAGGGCAATTTGAATTCTCCACTAAACGATCCGAAGGAGTTTGTTTTCAATCTCAATTTTTCTACCTCGTTATAGTTAACGTCTTCCACTATTACTTCCACATATTCACCCGATACTACGGTGGATTTCTTTCCTTTCGTCTTGATAAGAATTCCTTTAAAATATACTGTTTGGCCAGGCCGATAGATGCTTCTGTCACTAAATAGAAAGGTCTTCGCATCAAAATCTTCCACTTCGTCATCATTCCCATTGTATGATTGTTGAAAATAGTAGTCGCCAATAGCAGCCGTATCGGACTTATAAATTACGGTTGCTTCTATTCCGCTGCTGTATGACTTGCCCCTTTTCACCTCGGCAAATCCATCGTTATCAGTTGTAGAGTGCCGATCAATTGCTGTCTGATTTCGATTAGGGTAATTTGATTTGAAATGAATATCTGCTCCGATTATTGGACGCCCACTGTTTCTATCAACTACTTGGTATCGTTGTTTTTCGTCAAACGAACTCTCAATAAGGGCAAGATTGGTACATTGCAGTGTAGCGTAAGCAAATATTGGTGCTGCCTTGTTTTCCCTATTCAATACCTTGGCAAAGAGAAGGTATTCTCCTTGTTTTAGTTGGGGCACTGCTATTTCAGTAGTGTGTGCTTGGTAGTCTTGTGTCTTTATTAGACGAACTTTCCAATTGGCTTCGGCCTTTAGTTTAGCAAGCTCTATTAATTTAACAGAGTCATTCATAGATTGATAGAACTTTTCAGTATACCCTTTTGGAATTCGAAATGCCGAAAATGAAAGACTATCAATATTTGTGTAACTGACTAGTATTCTGGAAAATTTGTTAATAGGTATAAATCGTTCTGTGGTTAGTTCTAATCGAGGAATCAAAATATTCTCTTTGAGTAAACGACATTTTTCTGAGCCATTTCCACTTGGAAATTTCTTGATAACATCTTCACAGATCTGCAAAGCCTCTTTCTTTTTAAATTGATTCTCTGCATTCGACTTTGATCTATACAAACCTCCTTCTTTGTAAAGTATGGAGGCCAACTCAAAATCTATCAATGTTGAAGCTGGATGATTTCCATGCTCTGCTTTCAGCCTAGCCAAAGATTTTTTATAGAGAACGGAAGCACTGTTGAACTGCCCTTGTTCTCGAATGAACTGCAATCTTTCCAATTCAAGATTTACATAGGCTGTTGGATCTTTGTCATTTTTATGAAAAGAGAGTAGGCTTCTATAAATCTTCAATGCCTGTAAAAGTGGAGCTAGACTGTCGGCATCAGTGAGTGTGACCTTATCAAACTCGTTAAAATAACGCTCATCATTCAGTTTAAAATGAATAGCGGACTGGACAATACCGCTTTCATTTGTTTCGTAGAAGTCCTGTGCGTTATGGGCTAAAAAATCAAATAGGGTAGGGCGATAGTTCTTGGAATTCATTGCTTGCGTAAGAATCTCCTCGATGTCGGTGAGACTTATCTTCTGAAGCAGCACCTCGTTCTGTAAAGAGTTTTGACAGTGTTTATGAATTTCTTGAAACAATTGGCGTGAATCCCATGTTCGGAAATCATTTGCATTTACTTTTTCTGTAGTTAAGGAACGATCATAGTAACGCCACCGGTTTTCTTTAAAGTGTTGCCAATAAATATTGGCGAGTACGGATTCTAGGATATTCGTGAGGGGAGATTTGCTACTACTTATCTCTTTCTTAAATTTATTTACGATGACTAATTCAGCATGTTCTTCAAGCGACAGGGCAAATT
>JAAFHY010000053.1:0-10679 GCA_013298505.1 Cytophagales bacterium | reverse complement strand
TTGATAGATGAGGGCTTTGGCTACTTGCGGTATGTTGTTATCTGCCTTGGCTTTGATGTAGATTGTATCCACCACAGCAAGAGCCGATTTGGGTAGATTTCTTAGTTCGTATTTATACACCCTGCTCCAATGTTTGACATAGGTGTCAACTTGCGCGTGGCTATTACTGAACGTAACATGAACTAGAAAGGATAGGAGTAGAGCTGCTCTCATTTGCAAGGGTTTAAGTTATTGCTACCATGATGCCAGATTGAGATAATTCCATAAAAAAAATGAATTCTTTTCAGTTTTGTAATTCATGCTTAATTGAAAAGTAGTATTGCTTTAATCTATATTTTGCTATAAAGAAGAAGAATTGGGTAAAAAGAAAGAGGCTTCTGTTTAGAAGCCTCTCCAACGAATACTTGAAAATTATTCTATTTCCTCCTCTTCGCCACCTTCTTTACACTTTTCTTCACAGCTTTCTTTACTACTTTTTTAGCAACTGTCTTCCCTGCCTTGCCGGTAGGCAGGTTTACAGCTTTTTTAACAACTTTCTTCACCACTCTTTTCTTCGTAGCCTTTTTAGCTACTTTCTTAGGAGCAGCTTTTTTAGCAGTTGATGGTTTTTTCGCTACGGCTTTCTTGGTTGGGGTAGATTTTTTAGTAGGAGGTGATTTCTTTGCAGGAGCAGAGCCCATCTTGTTAAGTGCAGAACCTGCCTTGAACCATTCTATCTGGCTGGCATTGTAGGTATGGTTAACAGTGATCGTTTCCTTCTTGCCATCAATATGATTTAACGTTAAGGTCAACGGCTTGTCGGGAGAGAAACTTGTTAAGCCATTAATGTCGATGCGGTCATCCTCTTTTATTTTTTCGTAGTCCTCTTTGTTAGCAAATGTCAATGCCAGCATACCTTGCTTCTTCAAGTTGGTTTCGTGAATACGGGCAAACGATTTTACCAGAATGGCACGAACACCCAAGAAGCGGGGTTCCATAGCGGCATGCTCGCGCGAAGAACCTTCGCCATAGTTTTCATCGCCCACTACAATACTTCCTATACCTTTTGATTTATACGATCGCTGTACTTTAGGCACTTCATCATATTCGCCAGTAAGGCCATTCTTTACGGTGTTAATTTTTTCGTTGAAGAAGTTGGTGGCACCAATCAATAAATTATTCGAGATGTTATCTAAGTGGCCTCTGTATTTTAACCATTTTCCGGCCATCGAAATATGATCGGTAGTACACTTGCCTTTTGCTTTGATCAACAGTCGAAGCGCTTTTAAGTCAGTTCCTTCCCACGGTGCAAAGGGTGCTAACAATTGCAAACGATCTGAATCTGGATTTACGTTTACCGTTACTTGACTTCCATCTTTTGCAGGAGCTAAGAAGCCTGCGTCTTTCACCTCAAAACCTTTTTTTGGAAGTTCATCTCCAGTAGGAGGGTCTAGCTTTACTTGTTGGCCCTGTTCGTTGGTTAGGTAATCAGTTAATGGATTAAAATTCAAATCTCCAGCAATTGCCAACGCGGTAACCAATTCGGGCGATCCAACAAATGCATAGGTATTTGGGTTGCCGTCATTACGAGATTGGAAGTTTCTATTGAATGAGTGTACAATGGTATTTTTCTCTTTGCGATCGGCACCCACGCGTGCCCACATGCCAATGCATGGTCCGCATGCGTTAGCAAAAACTTTTGCTCCAATCTTATCAAAAGTATCAATGAAACCATCTCGCTCAATGGTATAGCGTACTTGCTCTGAACCCGGTGTGATTGTAAATAATGCTTTTGTCTTTAACCCTTTTGCTGCTACCTGACGCGCTAAGCTTGCCGCCCGCGAAATGTCTTCGTACGATGAGTTCGTACAAGAGCCAATCAACCCTACTTCTACTTTCGTAGGCCATCCGTTTTTGGCAGCTTCTTCTTTTAGTTTCGATATAGGTGTTGCTAAATCTGGAGTGAATGGGCCATTCAAGTGTGGCTCCAATTCACTTAGGTTAATTTCGATTACTTGATCAAAGTATCTTTCTGGATTCTTATACACTTCCGGGTCGCCCGTTAGGTCTTTCTTAATGGCATCGGCCATTTTTGCTATTTCTTTGCGACCTGTAGAAGCTAAGTAACGGCTCATCGACTCATCGTAACCGAAGGTCGAAGTGGTGGCACCAATTTCTGCACCCATGTTGCAAATGGTACCTTTTCCAGTGCAACTCATTGATATAGCGCCTTCTCCAAAATATTCTACAATAGCACCCGTTCCTCCCTTTACGGTAAGGATGCCTGCTACTTTTAAAATAACGTCTTTTGCGGACGTCCAGCCATTCAGTTTGCCAGTCAGTTTAATGCCAATCAATTTCGGGAATTTCAGTTCCCAAGCCATACCTGCCATTACATCAACCGCATCAGCACCACCAACACCAATAGCAACCATACCAAGGCCGCCCGCATTTACTGTATGCGAATCGGTACCGATCATCATCCCTCCGGGAAAGGCATAATTTTCAAGTACCACCTGATGGATAATACCTGCGCCTGGCTTCCAAAAACCAAGGCCGTATTTATTTGAAACAGAAGAGAGGAAATCGAATACTTCTTTACTTTCGGTATTGGCAAAACTCAAATCATCAGCAGCACCTACCTTGGCGGTGATGAGGTGATCGCAATGAACAGTAGAAGGGACAGCTACTTTAGGCCGTCCGGCAGACATAAATTGCAGCAAAGCCATTTGAGCGGTTGCATCTTGCATGGCCACTCTATCGGGCGCAAAATCCACATATGACTTACCTCTTCCAAAATTTTCTAATTTTTGATCACTGTGAAGATGGGAATAGAGGATTTTTTCAGCCAATGTAAGGGGCTTCCCAACTATCTTTCTTGCTTTTGCAATTCGTGCAGGCATGGCCTTATAGGTTGCCTTTATCATGTCTAAATCGAATACCATATAGTGTAGATTAAATGATGTCGCTAATCTACAAAAATAGGTGAGATTTAAAGGGGTTGGTAAATAATTTACTAAATATGTAAGGCCAATGCCTTGCCTGGTTCGACAAATTTTTGCTTGTTATGTTTAACGCTGTTCGTCAATTAAATAGGAGGGTTGCGTGGCCATGAATTGGCAGGCATTACCAAGAGCTATTGTGGGAATACAATACGATAGCCAAAGCCACTAGCGACCTGAACAATTTACTTCAATTAAACCTCACAGGGGTTTGAATAGATTAAAAAAACGAGATGTAATTGCATGATTTAACTATGCGTTAGCTGATTTTTAGTCAAACATTTTTTTGTTGCTAACATTCGTCAAAAACTCTTCATCTAACAAAGTTTCTGCACAAGCGGCTGCATGTGTTAATTCGTAGCGGAAGAAAAACTTCATGGTAAGTACTTTACCCTCATAAAAAGACGGGCTTTGGTTTTTGAAGTTACCTGCTTCTAGGTTATGTTGAGCAATGACTGCTTGCTTCAACCATTGCCACGCGATTACTACATAACTCATCTGTTCCATAAACACGCTTGCATCTGCCAAGTAGCGATCAATGTTGCCTTGAGTGAACACTCCAAGATGTGTCAATACTTGTTGTATGCGAGCCACTTCGATTTCGAGTTGATGCGCGTATTTTTTTAAATCGGTTGATGTATTCGCTTCAGTAATTGTGTGATTTATTTCTTCCTGTAAAAGTAGAAGTGCTTTGCCTTTTTCCATTATTACTTTTCGCCCTAGCAAATCAATGGATTGGATTCCGGTAGTACCTTCATACAGTGACATGATTTTTAAATCGCGGTAGTGTTGTTGCACTGGAAAATCCATGGTAAACCCGTAGCCTCCCAATGTTTGTATGGCCAAGGCTGCCGATCTGCTTCCTTGCTCGGCCGAGTAAGTTTTTACAATGGGTGTTAGCAATTCCAATAATAACAAACTATTTTTCTTCGTCTCACCTTCGCTGCCGTGCACCAAATCCGAAAGCCGATTGCATTCCATTACCAGCGACAATGCGCCTTCGGCAATTGCTTTTTGAGTAAGCAGCATTCGTTGAACATCGGGGTGGTTAATGATTAGTGTTGCCGGCTTCAGTGGGTCCTTTTCACTGGCAAGTCTTCCTTGAGGCCGCTCGTTTGTATATTGCAATGAAGCTTGATAGGCGGCCATCGCCACCGAGGCAGCATCTAGACCTACGCTGATGCGCGCTTCGTTCATCATTTGAAACATATAAGCAAGCCCTTTGTGTGGCTCGCCTACTAACCAGCCCTTGCAGTTGGCTTTATCGCCAAAAACGAGGTGAGTAGTACAGTAGCCGCGTTGTCCCATTTTTTGAAAATCCCCTGCGCAGAAAACATCGTTGGGTGTAAGGGTGCCATCTTGTTCAGGCCAAAACTTTGGGATGATGAAAAGCGAAATACCTTTAACGCCTGCAGGAGCTCCTTCAATTCGTGCTAATGTTAGGTGGATAAAATTATCACAGGCCTCATGTTGCCCGCCAGAAATAAAAATCTTTTGCCCGGTGATTGTGTAAAATCCATCGGCTGTTGCTTTTGCACTGGTCGTAATATCGGTTAGCGAGCTGCCCGCTTGAGGCTCGGTAAGCGCCATGGTTCCTTGCCATTTCCCTGCAAAAATGTTGGGCACAAAAGTGTTGATCTGCTCGGCTGTTCCAAAACTTGTAATCAACGCTGCGGCTCCGGCTGATAAGCTAAAGTAGCCTTGGCAACTATTATTTGCCGCCATAAAAATGTGCTGAGCCGTATTGTAAATGACCATTGGCAACTGCATGCCGCCATGTTCAAAAGATGCCCCTCCACCAATCCATCCATTTTCTGCTGCTTGTTGGATAATAGTCTTTAGTTGGGTGTGTGTTTTTACCCCACCGTTGCCATCGTAGTGAGCGGGTTGGGCATCCATTTCCTTAAAGTACGGAGCCATATCCCGATCTGCCAATAGCTTTGCCGCCTCAATCATCATCCAAACCTCTTCCCATGTAAGGTGGGCATATCTTGGCAATGAAAAAATCTCGTTGGCACGGTGCACTTCTTGGAGAAGGAACTTGTTGTGTTCCATACTGGTGTAGCGTGACATAGTGGTTGTTGGTTACTGGTTTTTTGATACTTGTTGCTCGATCCTAGATTCTTGACACTTACTTTTTGATACTGGCTACCTTGCCGCACCTCCATCAATTGTTAAACAAATGCCGCTCACAAAAGAAGCTTCGTCTGACGATAGGTAAAGATATCCATTGGCAATATCATTGGGAAGTCCCCATTTTCCGACTGGTATATGAGCGAGGCTTTGCTTTCGTACTTCCTCGGGCATGGCATCTGTCATGGCAGTTTGAATAAAACCAGGGGCTATGCAATTGGCGGTGATACCAAACCGACCCAGTTCTAGTGCCCACACTTTTGTCATGCCAATAATAGCAGATTTGGTGGCTACATAATTTGTTTGTCCGTAGTTGCCACGGATGGCTACGTTCGATGAAGCAGAAACAATGCGACCATAGTTTTGCCCTTTCATAATAGGAACGACAGCCTGTGTGCAATTGAAAACTCCCGTAAGGTTGACCGAGATGACATCATCCCATTCTTGTTTTGACATTTTTAGCAATGTTCGGTCTTTAGTGATGCCAGCGTTATTGATCAGAATATCTATTCTACCAAAATGATTATGCGCTTCCTGAACTCCTTGAAGGACCTGTTCTTGATCTGCCACAGAAATTTTAGAGAAGATCGCTTCGTATCCTTGCCTCTTTAAATCGTCAGCTACGGCTTTCCCTTTATCTGAAAGATCCCATAGAATGATTTTAGCTCCTTCTTTGGCGAACCGTTGAGCAGTAGCTAAGCCAATGCCGTTTGCACCTCCGGTGATCAGCGCAATTTTGTTTTGTAGTCTCATGAATCCTTCAAATTAGTAAATAGCTGTTAGCAACTCCCCAACATAAGCTGGCTTTGGATTTCCTTCTATTTCAATGATGGCCTCAACGGATAACTTAATCCCGTTATTGAGCATATCTTCTGCACTTAAAATCTTTCCAGTCATGCGAATCCTGTCTCCCGATTTAACGGTCACTGGAAATCGTGCTTTGTTGAGTCCGTAATTGATGGAAGTAGTGACTCCTTCAATAGAAATCAGCTCGTAGAAAAATTTTGCCGCTAGCGACATGGTAAGGTAGCCATGGGCAATTGTCTTTCCCTCAGGTAAAAACTGCTTCGCTCGTTCCACATCAACATGAATCCATTGTTGATCTTGAGTAGCATTGGCGAAGCCATTAATAGTCTCTTGAGAAACTGTAAACCAATTGGTAACACCGATTGAGCGCCCTACGTGATTTTTAATGTCACTAAGATGGATGTGTATTGGTTTGGGTGCTGTTTTTTCTTTTTCTGCTGGTAACGTGATTTTTTCTTTTTGGATAACAGGCTCTTTACTCCAGTCGCCAACTTTTACCACTGCCTTACCAATTATTTTTCTGTCCATTAAATCTTGAAGCGCATGGGGAGAATCTCCTAGCGAGTAAATTTTATGGATGTGTTGTTTTATTGCCCCCGATTTCATCAGTGCTATCAACTCGCCAAAATTTTGAAGACTTTGCTGTGGTTCGCGCTCCGCAAAACTACCCCAGAAAACGCCCATGATCGAGCAACCTTTTAGCAAGGGTAAGTTAGCAGGGAATTGTGGGATTTCGCCTGTGGTAAAACCAACAACTAAATAGCGGCCTCTCCAAGCGATGGAGCGTAGTGCTTGCTCTGCCAGTTTACCACCAACGGCATCGTAAATCACATCTACTCCTTTATCGTTTGTGATTTCTTTAAGCCTAGTTCGCAAATCTTCAGACGAGTAATTGATTAAGTGACTGGCTCCTTTTTCCTTGCAGATTGCGAGCTTATCGGTTGAAGATGCGGCAGCGATTACAGTTGCTCCCATTGTTTTTGCTAGTTCTACCGCTGCAAGACCTACCCCACCGGCTGCTCCGAGCACCAGCAGTGTTTCGCCTGCTTTTAGTTGGGCTCTGTCTTTTAATGCATGGTAAGAAGTGCCGTACGTATAAAGGGTACAAGCACCATTGATAAAATCCATTCCCTTTGGCATTGGAAAAACGCGCGAGGCGTTGACTACCACTTTTTCGGCAAAGCCACCCCAACCACATAAGGCCACTACTCGATCGCCAGATTTAAGATGTTTTATTTTTTCCCCGACATTTTCAACAATGCCAGATACCTCGCCACCGGGCGAAAATGGCAATTCGGGCTTGAACTGATATTTGTTTTGAATGATTAGTAGGTCGGGGAAATTAACACCGCAAGCAAAAACTTGAATGGATACATCCGTCTCGCCAATGGCGGGGATCGGTAACTCACCAACGGATAGCGAATCGGGAAGACCAAACGCTTTACAAATAACGGCTCTCATCGGCAATATAATTTACATCGTACAAGGTACGGTTTTGCCAGATAAGTTGCTTACCAATCAGGCTTACTGCGGTCTTTGGGTTTGGTGGCCTTTCGCTTGTTTTGTTGCAAGTATTGCACCTCTTGATTCTTCATGGCTTCAAGAATCATTTTGGCTTTTTCTTCGCTCATCTCCATTTGTTTGAGTTTGTCTTTAACAGATGGGGGAGTGTCCTTTTTTTCTTTATTATCCTTATCTTTTTGTTGCTCTTCCTTTTCTTTTTGCTCTTTCTCTTTTTGCTCTTTTTCTTTCTGCTCTTGATCTTTCTTGTCTTTGTCTTTTTGATCTTTGTTTTTATCCTGCTGATCTTTTTTCTCCTGATCTTTCTTCTCTTGGTCTTTCTTTTCCTGATCCTTTTTGTCTTTATTTTGTTGGTTCTTATCGTCTTTCTTTTGATCGTCTTTTTTGTCTTGGTCTTTCTGATCTTTATTTTGTTGCTGCTCTTGTTTCTTTTTTTCCGCTAGTTTCTTTTTCACCACTTCGTAATTGTACCGGGCCTCATCATTTTCTGGTGCGGCCTTGAGTGCCTGCTTAAAATATTGAAGTGCTTCTTCTAATTTTTCTTGACTATTGGCTAAAACTCCCAATTGTTGGTTGGCAACGGAGCTTATTTTTCTATTGCTGCTCTGGGTTAATTGCTGATACGCATTTTGTGTATGCGTGGTATCGTTCGCTTGAAAGTATGCACTAGCCAAATTAGCTTTTACTTCATCTTCGTTCACTCCAAGCGAATCGATTAAGTAAGTATATTTGGCAATAGCTGTTTTAAAGTCGCCCGCTAAAAAAGCCTTTTTAGCTTCGGCTTTTGCAGAATTTATTTTTCCGATTTTATCCAGATCAGTGAATAGGAGCGTGGCTACAAAAAGAAAGGCTTTCAATTTCATAGTTAGATGCTCACTGTTTTAATACTTACGAGAATGTCGAGGACAAGCAGCACCAGAGCAGCCAATAAAAAATAGTAGAATTGATTGGCCGATACATCTACCATGCGTGCGTCACGAAGTTCACCCTCAATTTTACCAATGGTGTTGATCATTTTGTTCACGTCATTTTTTGATTCATTGATTTCAAAGTATTGACCACTAGTTTTGCTGGCCAATGATTTTAACGAACTGGCATTTAATTTAGATACAATGGTGTTTCCCTTTTGATCAGTTTTGTACCCTCTGCCAGATTGTATTTGACTTCCACGCTCTGTACCCACACCCAAGGTAAACAGCTTGATATTATCATCCTCAACTTCGCGAGCTATTTCGTCTGTCTCTTCCCCAAAATCTTCCCCATCGCTAATCAATACAATTACCTTCGATTTTTGTTGCGAGCTAGGTGCATCTTGTTCAGTTAGTTTTTTTAAAGCCATTTTTATAGGAGGTCCAAAATCGGTACCACTCGATGGTACCAAACTAGTATTCATGGTTTCTATAAATAAATTAAGGGCATTTTGATCGTAAGTAAGTGGGCACTGCATAAAGGCTTCAGACGAAAATATGATTATCCCAACGCGATCTGAGCTGAATGCGTCCACTAACTTCTTCATTTCATATTTTATTTTCTCCAGGCGAGTAGGCTGAATGTCAAACGCATCCATTGACTTGGATAGATCTACACAGATCATAATATCCTTACCTACCGACTTGATTTCTTTCTTTGAATCGCCAAAAGAAGGCCCCAAAAAGGCGATAACAACCAACACGAAACAAACAGACCGAGAAATCAGTTTTATAGCAACTGTATAAAAGGGTGTACGCAGTACCCGGCTTATGCGCATTAGCTTGGCCAAGTATAAACCATAAAAAAGAATGAAGAGGGCAACTGCCACCCACTCAAACCAACCTATTTGCCTAAACCAGTTCATCTAATTTTGTCAGGTGCAAAAATATGTTTTTTTTACACTTGTTAAGGTAATCGTTTGATCTGTTAGATACAGCCCCAATCATTTAGAATGGCATACAAACAAAAAAACTTCTCGTTTTTTATTGACCTCGTTTCGCCATTGTTATGACCCTACAATCGATTCTCTAAATCATGGGTAGAGCCAGTGTAGTACTTTCCGGTCGAGACACTGGAAAGATGTAAGCAGTGAATTGCATATGATAAACAAAAAAAGCCCCGCAAGTTGCAGGGCTTTTAATTTATGTCGGGGTGGCCAGATTCGAACTGACGACCTCTTGGTCCCAAACCAAGCGCGATACCGGGCTACGCTACACCCCGAACAATTTTATTGGGCTGCAAAGATATAAAAACATCTTTGTCAACCAACTTTTGTGATCCCGGCTGGATTCGAACCAGCGACCTACTGCTTAGAAGGCAGTTGCTCTATCCAGCTGAGCTACGAGACCAAGCCTCGAATTTATTTGCGGAGAGGGGGGGATTCGAACCCCCGGTAAGGTTTAACCCCTACGACAGTTTAGCAAACTATTGGTTTCAGCCACTCACCCACCTCTCCGTGGAACTAAAAAAGAACGCAAATATAACGCAGAATGGTCTTATTTCGACTGATCTTTATTTTTTTTTAAAAGTACTTCATTTTGCTCTCAACAAAGCACCAGTAAGCGCGGAAAAACCTCCTACTAAGCCACCAATTAGCGTGGTGAGAATAAATGAATTGAGTGGCAAAAGTTTGTTCATCTTTTCTGTAAGAATGGAGTTTGTAATCTGGTCAATATAAAATGCCATCCCAAACCAAAGCAATCCAACGGCTATAAAACCAGCCACGAACGAGGCGCCTCCTTTGTTAGAGATGGCATACGCAACGGCTAATGATCCTACAGCCATAGTCCACCAAGGCAAAAATGTTTGAAGCAAAAAACAAACAATAATGGTAGCTATAATTTGAATTACAAATTTCATTTTGAAGATGGATTAAGTGTAATAGTGGCCAATTCTTTTCCTTTCATTTTTTCGGCATCATCAGTAAAATTGAATTTAACGTATTTGCCTTTCGTCCATAACTCTAATAAGTTGTTGTAGTAAGGACTACCCGGGTTGCCCGATTGCCCACCGGGGTAAACACCCCATGCATTGATGCCTGATTTTTCGAGGCTTACTACCATGCGCCAGCTAGGGCCGTGTGTTTTAGAATGTGCGTTTACTATGCTGCTATTGCCGCCATGCTCTATATTATAACTAAAAGCTTTTTGCCTTAGTAGATGGTTAACAATGGCATCTTTATAATTAGCCCAGTTAGGATTTGCATTCTTCTCTTTTTTCCATTTTTCTATCACGTCAACAGCTTCGCTAAACGATTTTCGAATTATT
>JAAFHY010000052.1 GCA_013298505.1 Cytophagales bacterium | reverse complement strand
TCAAATTCTGCCCTCGAATGGCTCAACTTATCTAAAAGTAATTTCATCTAACAAACTAAACATTGTATCGTGACCTTTAAATGCCTCCTTACTACGCTACTCGTATTCCTATTCATTTCTGTAACTGCACAGACTGAGCAAGAGAAAATAAAACAACTGGAAGAGCAACGGCAAATCGATAAACAACGGAAATCAACAATGAAGTTAGATTCAGCCATTCGACTATCAGAAGAAGGCCGCTACGAAGAAGCCGATGAGAAATTTAAAGCTGTTCTTAAAACCATTCGCAGCGTACCTAGCGATTTGACTTTTCATTTCGGAAAAAATTCGTTCTTCATTGGCAAGTATAAGCAAAGCGTAGATTGGTTGAACAAGTATATTCAGTTAAAGGGAACAACCGGACAGTTTTCTGAGCAAGCCGTAGAGTGGCTCGCCAAAGCAGAAGTTGAATTGTTGAAAGAAAAAGAGCGCGAGGCAAAGCAAGCATCTGAAGTACTCTCAAAAGATTATACCATTGATTGTGGCCCAACCGGAAAAGTAGTTTGCACCGTTTGTAAAGGCTCTACCGTGCTGGTAAAAAAAGGATATTTTGGCGATAACTATTCAACGTGCGGCTATTGCCACAAGCTAGGCTACTTAACTTGTATCGAGTATAACCAATTGCTAAAAGGCACCCTGAAGCCTGAGGTTTCAAACTAAAGGTCATCTCAACTGAATTTAATAGGCGTCATTGAGAACACCCGCAAGGGATTGTGTGATAGCGTGAAGTAAGCCGCTAAATCGAAGCACTCGTTTCATTACCTTGGGATTGCCTGCCTACCGGACAAGCAGGCTTCGCCCCACCCTGTATAGGCTGATTTACATGCAGAGATAGCTATGAAGACTTTGCCTTTCGGCTGCCGAATAGCTATTTTTACAACTTGAATTATCGGTATGGCTTTGTACAATCGTAAGAACGGAAGAGAGTTAAAAGCTCAGTTGCAGACACGCAACGAAGAGAGAACCACCGTTTCTTTTTACAAATATCATTTGATTGCAAACCCAAAAATCTTTCGGGACGAATTGTACCAACTTTTTGATTCACTCCAGATTTTAGGCAGGATATACATTGCTAGCGAAGGTATTAATGCGCAAATAAGTGTCCCTAACGATTACTTTGCGGATTTTAAAATCAAACTCTATAGTATTTCGTTTCTTAACGGAATACGGCTAAACACAGCCGTAGACGACAACGGAAAATCTTTTTTCAAACTAAAAATTCTTGTCAGAAATAAAATCGTGGCCGATGGACTAAATGATGCCACCTTCGATGTAACCAATCGTGGCACACACGTAAACGCTAAAGAGTTCAATACCCTTTCTGAAAACCCAAACACCATTGTGGTCGATATGCGCAATCACTACGAAAGTGAAGTGGGCCATTTCAAAAATGCCATCTGCCCCGATGTAGATACGTTTAGGGAAGAATTGGTAGTTGTAGAAAATTTATTAGATAAAGAGAAGGATAAAAACCTGCTGATGTATTGCACGGGCGGAATCCGCTGCGAAAAAGCGAGTGCTTGGTTCAAGCATCGGGGCTTTAAAAATGTGTTTCAATTAGACGGTGGTATTATCGAATATGCCAAACAGGTAAAAGAACAAAACCTTGAAAATAAATTCATCGGGAAAAATTTTGTATTTGATGAACGCTTAGGAGAACGCATCTCAGCAGACATCATCAGTACATGCCATCAATGCGGCAAGCCTTGCGATACCCACACCAACTGTGAAAATGATGGCTGCCACCTGTTGTTTATTCAGTGCGAAGATTGCGCAGCTAGCTTTAATGGTTGCTGCACGGTAGAATGTAAAGACATTTTAGCTCTACCAGCCGAAGTGCAAAAAGAAGTTAGAAAGGGAATAAACAAAGGCAGGCAAGTTTTTAAAAAAGGGAGAGTTAGCGAAAAAATAAAAATGCAATAAGCAATCCTTAACCCTGCTGAGTAATCCTCAACCGCGAATCATGGAAATAAAAATAGGTATTATCAATGTTTCTGATCGCGCCAGTTTGGGAATATACGAAGATATTCCGGGACAATTTATTGTTGCCACCATAACAGAATACCTAAAGAGTGAATGGGAAAAAGTGTATGCCGTTATACCTGATGAAAAAGCACTGATTGAACAAACACTTATCAAAATGGCCGATGTTGAAAACTGCTGCTTGATTATTACTTGTGGCGGTACGGGGCCATCGCTGCGAGACGTAACACCCGAAGCTACCGAAGCAGTATGTACGAAAATGATGCCCGGTTTTGGCGAATTAATGCGAAGCACCAGTCTGCAATTTGTACCGACTGCCATTCTATCCAGGCAAACAGCTGGCATCAGAAACCAAACCGTTATTATTAACTTACCAGGCAAGCCAAAAGCGATACGACAATGCTTAGATGCAGTGTTCCCAGCCATTCCGTACTGCATCGATTTAATAGGTGGACCCTTTTTAGAATGCAACGAAAATATCATATCCGTTTTTAGACCGAAAGAAGACAACACAAAAAAATAGAAGACATACCATCTGAATGACTTCACTATGGCAAGGATAAAATACTATTACGACACCGAAACATGCAAGTACGAGCGTATCAAAACTAGCTCGGGAGATATTATCCTCAATGCACTTGGAATTATATCCCTTACGTTAGCGATGGCCGTTGGACTATTGGTGCTGTATAGCAATTATTTTGAATCACCACGTGAACTCCTTTTGAAGAACGAAGTAACCGAAATGGAATACTTGTACGAAAATTTACAAAGACAAGTAGAAAAGCTAGATAAAGAACTGGCTAATATGGAATACCGTGACGACAATATTTACCGTGCCGTGCTCGGAGCCGAGCCTCTCGATAAAAATGTGCGCGAAGCAGGCGTTGGTGGTGTAGATCGGTACGAAGACATTAAAAAGAAAAATATTGTACACGAAGATTTCTTACTGAAACTGCACGAGCGCGTAGACAAACTAAAACGCAAAGTATACATCGAATCAAAATCGCAAGATGAGGTAATTGCCATTGCCGAAAATAAAGAGAAACTATTTGCCGCCATCCCTGCCATACAACCTGTAGCGAATAAAGAGTTGATCGCGCTTGCATCGGGCTTTGGTATGCGCATCCACCCCGTATACAAAGTTAGAAAAATGCACACTGGGGTAGATTTTGCTGCAACCATTGGCACACCCATTTACGCCACGGCCGATGGCGTGATTGACAAAGCCGAAGTGAATTTTAGCGGTTACGGAAAAGTATTAGAAATCGATCACGGCTTTGGCTACCGAACGCGGTTTGCTCACATGCACGGCTTCAATGTGCGATTCGGGCAAAAAGTAAAACGAGGCGATTTAATTGGGTATGTTGGCGACACCGGCTTATCTACGGCACCACATCTTCACTACGAAGTTTTCGTAAATGGAATTCATGTAAACCCGATTCACTACTTCTTCAACGATCTAAATCCAAAAGAATACGAACGGATAATAGAACTTGCATCGGTAGAGAACCAATCGTTGGGAATGTAATTTCTCAGAAACATTTTTGCTATTCAATTGTTTTCATTACTATGAAACAGTTTTCGTACTTCATCTCTATTGTAAGCATATTGATTTTAGGCCCTCCAAAATTCGCAGTAGCGCAAGGCTGTAGCGACTCTGGTTTTTGTACAATGGGCGCATTAAAACCTGACCAACCATTTTCTAGAAAAGTACAAATACGATTAAACTCTGTTGAATTAACGCAGCACATTGGCACGACCAAATACGGAGATCTAATTCACTCAACTTTTGTTGATGCAAATGTTGGAATCGGGTCTAAAACAAATTTACACGTAAGGCTACCCGCTTATACGATTATTGAAGGTAACATGCCTACTACCCGTGGGTGGGGAGATTTATTCTTTAATGTCTCGAGAAGTATTTTTTCCACCGATCAATACCAATTATATGCTTCGGTTGGTGCAAAAATCTACACCAGCCAACCCGACAAAAAATCAGAAGACGGATTGCCAATGCCCTTATATCAACAAACTACCTATGGATCGAACGATTTGAACGGGGGAATCACGTTCATTAATCGACAGTGGATGGTTTCGGTTGGCTATCAGCGTGCACTCAATCAAATCCGAAACGAGTTTACAACACAAAAGTGGATAGGTCACTCGCTCTACGATGTAGTAAAAGTGTACGATCGTTCATCTGGCCTGCAGCGAGGTGATGATCTAATGTTTCGTGTAGAGCGTAACTTTCGGCTTTCGCGATTTAATTTTTATGTGGGATCACTCAACCTATTAAGGGTAACATCCGATAAAACAATTAATGAAGAAGGCATATTGGCCGATGTAGCCAACTCACAAGGTCTTGCCAGTAACCTACTTGTTGGAGGTGGCTATCAATTCAATTCGCAAATGGGCATCCGACTGCTTACTTCTTTTCGATTGAAAGAACGCGATGCAAATCCCGATGGGCTATCGAGAGATTTCATTGCACAACTTGCCTACGTTGTCAGATTCTAATCGCGGATGCTTCAAGCACTATACCTCATAAATATTTGCTATTTTAGTGCAATGAATTTTGCTCAATGCGATTGATCGTACTTTTATTGTTGTGGCTGATCTCAATACAGCAGGTTGGATTTGCGCAAGGTTGTAGCGATGCAGGATTTTGCACAATGGGCGCGATGAAGCCCGACCAACCTTACAACAAAAAAATTAAATTAAAACTACGATCCATGGAAGTGAGTTTCTATCGCGGAACAACCACCCTCACTCCTATTGTATACGTGGCCACAGCTGATATGAATTTTAGTCTCGGCCCCAAATATACCTTTCAATTGAAAGTACCTTTTCAATTTGTAGAAGGTCAATTAGCTAAAACTTCGTCTTTGGGCGATATCTCGCTTTGTGTAACTCGCAATATTTATACTTCCGATCGCTTTGATCTCAATCTTTCCTTAGGTGGAAAAGTCCCAACCAACTCGTCTGATTTAACAACAAGGGGATTGCCGCTGCCCATGTACTATCAAACAAGTTTGGGTACCTACGATATTATTGCTGGACTATCGCTCATTAACCGAAAATGGTTATTTGCAACGGGTATACAAATTCCACTCAACCAAAATAACAATCAATTCATTTGGTCAGCTTGGGATGGCGATGCAGAAAAATCTTACGTAGATCGGTATACGCAATCTAAAAATCTAACGAGAGGTATTGATATAATGCTGCGGATAGAACGAAATTTCCGATTATCAAGGTTTAATTTTTCAGTAGGGCTCTTGCCAATATACAGAATCACTTCAGATGAAATCTCAAATAGTAAGGGCGAGCGTACCTCAAAAGATGTAGGTGGTAATGAGGGAAATGGGCTGGCATTATCTGCCATTGCCACCGGTGGCTTCAACTTTAATGTTCAGTCGGGTATTAAAATATTAATTGGCCATAAGCTCGTACAGCGCGAATTCAGTCCCGATGGACTTACTCGAGAATTAGTTAGCTCAGTCACTTATATGTACCGATTCTAATGAAGCTATCGCTTTTACTATCATTTACCTTTTTAACGCATCTGTTGGTTGCTCAGACTCAATCACTAAAAAAAATTGATTCACTGATTACGATTGGTAATTACCCGCTGGGTATGCTCGAAGTAGAGAAAAATTTAAAATCAGAGAGCTCAGAAACAATAACTGCACTACTCAAAACAAAAAAAGCTGAGCTTTATTTATACCAAGGAGATTTTGCAATGGCCAGTGATGCACTTCGCATGATTTCGTCAACTGATCCATTCGTTCAAGCCGTAGTTCTTTCAATCAGCGGAAAGATAAGCCTTACGAAAGGTAGGTTTGACTTGGCAAAAGATGATTTAGAAAGTGCCCTCGGTCTATACAAATCCATCAATCAAGAAAGCTCACCTGAAGCAATCCAATGTCTCGCCAGCCTGGCATCGTATTACGTGGCCACCGGAAAATACAATCAAGCAGAAGAATTTGAAACAGCTGCATTGCAACTAAAACTGAAAGTGAAAGGAGAAAACAGCGAGGAAGTTGCTGCTTCATATAATAATCTTGGCTTGATTTATCTGGCATCCGATCCCGACAAGGCTATTGAATACTATGAAAAAGCGCTTAGCACTTATCAAAAAATTCATAATGAGTACCATCCAAAAATGGCCATTGCCAATACCAATCTTGGGATTGCTTACAACCAATTAAAACTATTTGGTGATGCGATCAATTATTTTGAGGCAGCAAAAAAAATATGGGAAAAAATTTATCCTAACGGCCATCCAAATCAATCCATTGTGCTGCGCAACTTGGGCAGAGCCTACGCATTGCAGAAAAATCAAAAAGTAGCAACCGATTATTATTCACAGGCAATTGCCATTTACCAAAAGGCTTATGGAAACAAACACCCTGATTTAGCGGGCACTTACAACGAGCTTGGTTCTATTTACTTGGGACAAGCTAATTACGATGATGCCATCACTAATTTTCAACGGGCACTAATTGCCAACTCGCCATCGTTCGCTTCTGAAGATGTAAGAACTAACCCCACAGGCACAGAATTTTATAATCCTTCTGTGTTGGTATATTCGCTTAACTTGAAGGCACAGGCACTTGAAGAGAAATATATCGGCAAAACGCTAAGGTTGGAAGACTTAAAAATGGCGCTCAACTGTCTCTACCTGAGCGATTCACTGATAGACGAAATACGTCATCAAAGTGCCGATGAAAACGATAAACTTTCACTTGGTAGTCGTGCAGCTGAGGTATATGAAGACGGTGTGCGTATTGCCATGATCATATCCGAAAATGTGTTGCGCCCACAGGCGTACCTAGAAAAAGCTTTTTACTTCGCAGAGAAAAGTAAATCGGCAGTGCTGCAAGAATCCATTGCCGATGCACAAGCCAAATCATTTTCAGGCATTCCTGCCGCCTTGTTAGAAGAAGAAAAAGTAATCAAATCGACCATTGCATTGCTAACACAAAAATTGGCGCAAAAGCCTTCAGAGCAAGAGATTCAGCCATTGCGAAAACAGCTTTTTGATGCGAACGCTTCTTACCGATCATTTACCAATCGGCTAGAAAAAGAATATCCTAACTACTTCAATCTTAAATTCAGCAAGCCTACATTAAAGGTAAGTGAAATACAGCGAGCCATCACTGACACCACAGCCGTATTGAGCTATTTCATTGCTGAGAAAAATAATAAGTTGTACTTGTTTCAAATCACGCGCAGCGCATTAAAAGTAAAAACAGTATCGCTTCCGCTAAACGTAGATCGCACCCTCAAGGGTTTTACCAATAGTGTTTTGTATTCAGAGTTTAATACGTATCAAAAATCCGCAAATACTCTTTCACCAATACTACTGCCGTCCTTACCAACTTCCATTAGTGAATTAATCATCATACCCACGGGTAAGTTGGGTACGTTACCTTTTGAAGCACTGGCTACCTCGCGAATAAAAGGTACAGATTTTCGACAGGTGCCGTACGCCATTCAACGCTTCTCGATCAGCTATGAGTTTTCGAGCAGCCTGCTTTTACAAAAAAAAGAATCGGCTCTTTCAGCAAGCCCTTCAATTTTCTTATGCGCACCTATTAAGTTCGATTCGCAAACAGGCTTATCTGAATTGCCCGGCACTCAAAAAGAAGTGAATACCATTGCTCAACTTTTTCAAGGAAGAAACAAATCAGTATTGTTTGCCGATGCCGATGAAGTAACAATCAAATCGCCCGAGCTGGCATCGTACCAATATCTTCATTTTGCCACTCACGGCATCGTAGACGAAATCAATCCAGAATCATCTAAAATATTTCTCAGCGCTTCCGCGAAAGAAGATGGCAATTTATATGCTGGCGAAATCTATAACCTGAATTTAAACGCACAACTTACCGTACTGTCGGCTTGCCAAACCGGGTTGGGGAAGATATCGAAAGGTGAAGGAGTAATTGGCTTATCGCGAGCCCTCATTTATGCTGGTTCGCAGACTATCATCGTGTCGTTTTGGAGTGTGGCCGATGAATCTACATCACTGCTAATGACTGATTTCTACACCTTACTGCTACAACAGAAAAAAAATAACTTTAAACGGGCGCTGCAACTAGCTAAAATAAAAATGATACAAAGCGGAAACTATACTGCGCCCTTTTATTGGGCTCCATTTGTAATGATTGGAAAATAAAAAACCTGACCCTCGTAAGAGCCAGGTTTTACACAGTTTAACGCTATGGCAAAATAGGTGTTGGCTGTGCTTTAGAGAACCCCAAAGTAGGGAGTTGAGTTTCATTTTTCCTAAAGATTTCATAAAACTTTGTTAAAGATGAAAAAATGGCCTTTTTTGAGCCAAAATGTCAATGTTTAATCGATGATTAATGATAACTACCGCCAGCGCGGGCTTAGGAATAATTTGGTAAAAAAGCTGCGTTTAAAGGGTATTTTAGACGAAAATGTACTCGGGGCTATCGGAAAAGTGCCCCGGCATGCCTTTTTTGACAATGCACTGCTAAACCATGCCTACGAAGACAAAGCCTTCCCTATTGGCGAGGGACAGACCATCAGCCAACCTTATACCGTTGCCTTTCAAACCGAAAAGTTAGAGATAAAACTGGGCGATAAAGTGCTGGAAATTGGCACTGGATCAGGCTATCAGGCAGCGGTGCTTTTAGAGCTTGGCGCGAAAGTATACACCATAGAATTTCAAAAAAAACTTTACGAACACACAAAAGATTTTCTTCCGCTGCTTGGCTACAAACCTTTTTTCTTTTTTGGCGATGGCTCGAAGGGGATACCCGCAAAAGCTCCCTACAACAAAATAATCGTAACTGCGGGTGCTCCTGTTGTGCCGAATGCGCTAACCGATCAATTGGCCGAAGGAGGAATCTTAATCATTCCAGTGGGCGATCGCGCCAAGCAACAAATGGTGCGCATCAAAAAACAAAATGGAAAACTGATCAAAGATGCGTTTGATGATTTTGCATTTGTACCGCTGCTCGGTGAACAAGGGTGGAAAAATTCTTGATTCAATTTAACCAACTTGTAATGAAATTTAAACGAATGCCTATTGAAATCGAGTCACCCGAAGAAATGGGCTACTCGACTATTCAATACAACTTAGCAGAAAGCTCAGTGCGCGATCGAACGATTGGTCAATTAGGTATTGATCTGTCTTCTGTATTACTTAACTATGGCCATCATCGCGGATTGCCTGAATTGCAACAAGCTATTTGTGAAAATAGTAGCGTATTGAAGAACGAACATGTTCTAGTGACAGGTGGGGCGGCACAAGGTCTATACCTGATCGCTAATACGTTGCTCACAAGCGAAGATCATCTCGTAGTGGTGCGTCCAAATTACGGAACGAATTTAGAAACCCCGCGTGGCATCAACTGCGCGATGACCATCATCGATCTATCATTCGAGAATGGCTTTCAACCAGATATGGATGAAATGCGGCAAGCCATTAGACCAAATACCAAGTTGATCAGCATCACCCATCCGCACAACCCAACAGGAGTGCTGTTTTCACAAGACATACTTGATGAGCTCGTAGAATTATGCGAAACCTATTCTTGTCATTTGCTAGTAGATGAAACGTATCGTCAACTGAATTTCAAAACTCCGCTTCTACCCTACCTGGCAGAAAAAAGTGATTTAGTAATTTCGGTTTCTTCGCTCTCTAAAGCTTTTGGTGCTCCGGGTATTCGGATCGGATGGATTGTTAGTCGTGATGCTACATTGCAACACGACTTACTGGCAGCGAAAGAACAAATGATTATCAGTAATTCGGTGGTGGACGAATACATTGCACTTCAAATCCTTTTACAAAAAGAAAAATTACTGAAGGAAGTGCACAACACGTTGAGGACAAATTACCAAATCACCGAAAGTTGGCTACAAACAAATCGATCTATATTAGAGTGGATGACTCCTGGCGCTGGCGCTGTTGTATTTCCTAGAATAAAAGAATCAATCTCAGTGGATTTAAAAAAATTCTACCATCGCCTACATAGTCATTACCAAACTGTGGTAGGCGGTGGGCATTGGTTTGAACAAGACATGCGACACATGCGTATTGGTTTTGGCTATCCATCTGCCAATGAACTTACCATTGGTTTAAAAAATATAATGAATTGTCTGAAGAATTGCTCAATTAAATAAGTCATCATAAGCCAACTAAAAACTCCCTCAGATACTCAAAGTCGCTTCTCATTCGGATGGATTTTTTAGTGAGCCCCATAAATTCTTGTAACCGAGCAGGCATTTTTACTTCAGACTCAATAGCCCTTTGTACTACTTTATCGAACTTAGCTGGATGTGCCGTTTCTAAAAATATTCCGACTGTATTTGAATGGGTACGGAAATAATCTTTCAATCCTAAATAACCAATTGCTCCGTGCGGATCAAGGGTATAGTTTTTACTTTTGAAAATACTACGCATCGCATCGTTGGTTTCTTCATCAGAATAATGAAAGCCAGTAATATCTTTCAATAAGCCATCGAAATCATGTTGATATAAATCGAGCATTCTGGCAAAGTTGCTTGGGTTACCTACGTCCATAGCATTGCTGATGGTTTGCACAGATGGTCGTGGCGAAAACAATTTTGTTCTTAAATATGCGGGGACAATATCGTTTTGATTGGTAGCCGCAATGAATTGCTGTATCGGTAAACCCATTCGTTTAGCGATGAGCCCAGCCGTTACGTTTCCAAAGTTACCACTCGGCACTGAAAATACCACTGACTTTTGCCTCTCCTTTAATTGTGAGAAGGCATTAAAATAATAGAACGATTGCGGGATTAAACGCGCAATATTGATCGAGTTGGCAGAAGTCAAAAAATGTTTTTGCTTCAAGTCATCGTCCGTAAAAGCTTGCTTCACCAAGCGCTGGCAATCGTCAAATGTGCCATCGATTTCTAGTGCTGTAATATTTCCGCCAAGAGTTGTGAATTGCTTCTCTTGAATATCGCTTACCTTGCCAGAAGGATAAAGCACAATCACTTTTGTTCCGGGCACATTGAAGAATCCATTGGCGACTGCGCTACCTGTATCGCCAGAGGTAGCCACCAAGATGGTGATTTCTTTGTCTTGCTGACTTGCAAAGTATCCTAACAAGCCCGATAAAAAACGTGCTCCAAAATCTTTGAACGCTAACGTGGGGCCATGAAATAATTCCAACGAAAAAATATCATTTTCAATTTCAACAAGAGGCGCATCAAATTGAATGGTATGATCAACAATTCGTTTGAGTTCAGATTCAGGAATGTCATTTCCAATTAGACTTTTTGCCACCTCAAATCCAATTTCCTGAAAAGACAATCTCTGAAGTGATTGAAAGAAAAACGCTGGCAAAATCGGGATGCTCTCAGGCATGTACAACCCATTGTCGGGTGCAAGACCTTGTATCACTGCCTCACGCAAACTGACTTTTACATTTCTATTGTTGGTACTATAATAATTCATTAACTGATGCTGAAAATTTACTACTAACAAAAGTATTCAATTTAACCGACAGCCAACTTTTGTTGGCCCTAAAAAAGGATCTGGGTATTGCCTGAAAGAACTAGGATGATGGCTATGATAAATACAAAAAACAATAACCACTAAAAATATTCAGAATTACCCTTACCTTGAGCACGCAATAAATTCAATCTACATGACTGAAAAGAAAAGACCCACCCTCGTTCATGCTTTTATTCCGATTGGATTTTTAGTTGCTTTTCTATCGATCAACGTACTCGTTTTTGGATCGGGTGCAACTGATGGCCCCAACCAAATCGCATTGGTTATGGCAGCTGGCTTGGCAGGAGTAATTAGCTGGAGTTTGGGCTATTCATGGGACGAAATCGAGACTAGCATCGTAAAGAGTATTAGCTCTGCCATGGGTGCTATGTTGATTCTCTTAGTGATTGGCTCACTCTCGGGTGCATGGCTGCTTAGTGGCATTGTGCCAGCAATGATTTATTACGGATTACAAATTCTTAACCCCACCATATTTTTAGTAGCAGCTTGTATTGTTTGCTGCATTGTTTCGTTGGCAACAGGTAGTTCATGGTCTACCGTGGCAACCGTGGGTATTGCGCTTTTAGGAATCGGAAAAGCATTGGGCATACACGATGGCGTAGTGGCAGGTGCTATAATTTCTGGTGCTTATTTTGGTGATAAGATGTCGCCACTTTCAGATACTACCAACCTGGCACCTGCCATGGCGGGCACCGATTTGTTTACGCACATCAAATACATGGTGTACACTACCGTACCCTCGTTGGTGCTTACACTGATCATCTTTTTTGTATGGGGATTTACGTTAGATACAACTGGAGTAACTGATACTGCCACAGTGCTTTCGGCCATTGATAATGCCTTCAACTTAAACCCCATTTTATTCGTTGTACCTGCCTTGGTACTTTTTATGATTGTGCGAAAAGTGCCTGCCATTCCTGCGCTGATGGTTGGCTCTATACTAGGTGGAATTTTCGCTGTTATTTTCCAACCACAAATCATTCAACAAGTTTCGGGTCTATCGGGCGACCCATTAAAATCAGCATTCGTTGCCGTGATGAAATCTTTTGCCATGGATGTGAGCATTGTTACCGAAAACGAAATGATCAACGGGCTTCTTTCTTCAGGTGGAATGGCCGGTATGCTGAACACAATATGGCTAATATTAGGAGCCATGATTTTTGGAGGAGTAATGGAATCATGTGGTTTATTGAAAAGAATTGTTGAAGAAATTATTAAGTGGGCACACTCTACAGGCTCGTTGGTTGCCTCTACTGCCGTAACCAGTATATTTTTTAACCTTACTGCAGGCGATCAATACATGGCCATTGCCGTGCCCGGCAGAATGTTTGCCGACACCTATCGCAAGCGTGGTTATAAGCCCGAGCTACTGAGCCGTACATTAGAAGATACGGGCACGGTTACTTCCGTGCTTGTGCCGTGGAATACGTGTGGGGCAACGCAATCTAAAGTATTGGGCATTTCTACATGGACATACGCCCCCTATTGTTTTTTCTGTATCATTAGCCCATTAATGACCGTGTTGATGGCCTATCTGAATTATAAAATCCGCAGGCTGGATGACAAAACACCTTCTTAACAAAACCACCATTTCCAACGAAGAGATCAACGAGCTACCGCTCGGTGCCTTTGAGGGAAAAGTAATCGTGATTACGGACGAAGCGGCACTTGCTAAAGCGCTGGTTGAAATTAATAAACACACCATCGTTGGGTTTGATACCGAAACAAAACCTGTTTTTGTGCGAGGCCACTCTAACAAAGTAGCGCTGATGCAAATTGCGCTGCCCGAAAAAGTCTTTTTGATCAGACTAAGTAAAATGGGGCTACCCGCAGAGCTTTTGAGCCTATTAGAAAACCAGCACATCTTAAAAGCGGGCGTTGCTTTGCGCGATGATATTAAGGGATTGCAAAAATTACATCACTATAACCCGGCTGGGTTTGTCGAACTGGCCGAGCTACGAAAGCAAGCAGGTTTAGAAGTAGAGAGCGTAAAAAAACTAACGGCACTGTTGCTTGGCTTTCGGATTTCAAAAAGTGCCCAAACCAGTAATTGGGAAGCCGAAACATTTAACGAAAAACAAATCAGTTATGCAGCCACCGATGCGTGGGTATGTTTAGAGATTTATAAGAAATTGGTTTCTTGATACTCGATCCTTGATGCTTGATACTCGATCCTTGATGCTTGATACTTGATACTTGATACTTGATTCTAGCATCCTAGTATCCAGTATCTAGCATCTAGTCTTATTTCCCCGACATATTCGCACTCAATACTACGTCTTCAAAGCTTACATTATTGGCCTTTAATCCGTACAATAAAAAGCGAACTTCTTTATTGCTTACGCTTGCATCAGCCTCGGCTAGTTTGTACAAATGCACAAAGGCCGAAAGTCGCTCATCGTCTGTGCAGTTTGATAATAGCTCGTTGCCCTCCAAATAAATTTGCTGTTCGGTGGCGGTTAGCGCCTTCGCCTCGAAATCTGAAAATACTTTTTCAGATATCTGCTCTTCTTCTTTGATCTGTAAAATAGCAGCGCGCTCACGCTCGTCAATGTGCCCGTCTACCGTTACTAACAAATGGACAAAGTGCAGAAGCCCTAGTTGAAAATTGTTGCTGTGCATGGAAAATAGAATGACGAAGCTATTTGAATCAGCCAACCAAAAAAAATCACTTTTGGCTAGAAACCTACATCAACCCAACCTCCAACAAAGTACCTGCTGGTTAAGTCCCATGCATCAGGCGTCAAGACACCCATAAGGTGTCAGACGCCTTGCAATAGCTATCGGAACGAAACCTCCATAAATAAAAAACCCCGAACATTCCGCCCGGGGCCTCTCTAATTTGCAAGCAGAGAGTTTTATCTTTTCAGGCGTCAATACGCTTCAACAGCGACCAACGACTAACTATCAACCAACAACGATTAATACCTATAATAATCCGGCTTAAACGGACCATTCACCGGCACACCAATGTACTTGGCTTGCTCTTCCGATAGCTCCTCCAACTCCACACCAATTTTCTTCAAGTGCAAGCGTGCCACCTTCTCATCCAAATGCTTCGGCAACATGTACACCTTGTTCTCATACTTAGTCGTGTTCATCCACAACTCCAACTGCGCTAGCACCTGGTTGGTAAATGAGTTAGACATAACAAACGAAGGGTGACCTGTGGCGCAACCTAAGTTCACCAAACGACCTTCGGCTAGTAATATCACCTGGCGACCATTCTTCATTGTATACAAATCTACCTGCGGCTTCACCTCATCTTTCGATGCATTCTTGTTCAACCAAGCCACGTCAATTTCATTATCAAAATGGCCGATGTTACACACAATGGCCTTGTCCTTCATGTTTTCAAAATGCTTGCCTAGTACAATGCCCGAGTTACCAGTAGCTGTTACCAAAATATCGGCTTCCTTCACCGCGTTCTCCATCTTCTTCACCGCAAAGCCATCCATCGCAGCTTGCAACGCACAGATCGGGTCGATCTCCGTTACAATCACACGCGCACCAGCTCCACGTAGCGAAGCAGCAGAACCCTTGCCCACGTCACCGTATCCGGCAACCACAGCAACCTTACCCGCCATCATCACATCCGTAGCTCTGCGAATCGCATCTACCAATGATTCCTTGCAACCGTACTTATTATCAAACTTCGATTTTGTTACCGAGTCGTTGATGTTGATGGCAGGCAACGGCAACTTGCCATTGTGCATGCGCTCAATCAACCGATGCACACCTGTAGTAGTCTCTTCCGATATCCCTCTGATTCCCGCAATCAACTCAGGGTTGCGATCCAACACCATGTTGGTCAAGTCACCACCATCATCTAAGATCATGTTCAACGGCTTGCCGTCTTCGAAAGCATATAGTGTTTGCTCAATGCACCAGTCAAACTCCTGCTCGTTCATCCCCTTCCAGGCATACACGGGGATGCCCGCAGCCGCAATAGCCGCAGCCGCATGGTCTTGTGTAGAAAAAATATTGCATGACGACCACGATACTTCCGCACCCAATTCTTTCAATGTCTCAATCAACACCGCTGTTTGAATGGTCATGTGCAGGCAGCCTGCAATGCGCGCGCCTTTCAAAGGCTGTTGTTTGCCATATTCTTCGCGAATGGCCATCAAGCCGGGCATTTCGGCCTCGGCCAATTTAATTTCTTTGCGGCCCCAGGCGGCCAAACTCATGTCTTTTACTTTGTAGGCAGGTTTCTCAGCAACGGTCATAAATGTGTGTTTTCTGTTGATTTTAAAGGTATAAACCGCAAAGGTAACACAAAGTTTTAAAGGCGTTTAGTGAATTTTTGGGGCGTGTCCCCGATGCCCACGTATCAGCTCGCAAATGCCATCGGGGTCGCGCTGACGCTACTCGCCATCTACGCGCGCCAACACACGGAGCCTGCCCCGTACCAGCGGGGGGCTCAAACATACCGCTCCATCGCTCACGCTCGAGATTCACTACACATTTCGGCCACCTCGGTCTGTTTCCTAACAGACCGAAATCACAACAAGAAATCACAGCAAGTGGTCTGTGAAGATATAGACCACGGAACACAAATCATAGTGCAGACGATTTCAATGCACATTTTCTCCTTCTTAAAAAACGGGGAAAATCACGTTTTTTAGGAGCGTTTTCTGGCGTACATTTCACTTTAATTATTCTCTATAGTAGAAACCGAATGGCTGACGACAAAAAACAACAACTCGAACAAAAACTCTGGAACATTGCCGACACCCTGCGTGGTAAAATGGATGCCGATGACTTTCGCGACTATATCCTCGGTTTTATCTTCTACAAATACCTCAGCGAAAAGATGGATACTTATGCCAACTTAATTCTCAAGCCCGATAAGCTGAAATACGAAGACTTGCTAAAACACAAACAACGCAGACTGTATTTAAAAGAAGTTAAAGAGGCAGCCCTCGATAAGCTGGGCTACTTCCTAGAACCCGATGAACTATTCAGCGAACTCGCCCGTAGAGGCAACGCAGAAGGTAAAAGCAAATTCATTCTCGATGACCTCACCAAAGTGCTCACCCACATTGAGCAAAGCACCATGGGCAGCGAAAGCGAAGAAGATTTCGGAAACCTGTTTGAAGACCTCGACCTCACCAGCAGCAAACTGGGCAAAACCGAAACTGCTAAAAACGAATTGATCGTAAAAGTGCTCTCGCACTTAAATGAAATTGACTTCGATTTACAAAATACCGAAAGCGATGTGCTGGGCGATGCCTACGAATACCTCATCGGCAAATTTGCCAGCGGTGCCGGAAAAAAGGCAGGCGAGTTTTATACGCCACAGCAAGTAAGTAGTGTGCTGGCGCGATTGGTTACTGTAGGCAAAACCAAATTGAAAAGTGTGTACGACCCCACCTGTGGCTCGGGTTCGTTGTTGTTGCGCGTGGCCAAAGAAGTGAAAGAAGTAGGCGGGTTCTTTGGGCAGGAGAGCAACCCTACGACTTACAACTTGTGCCGCATGAACATGATCATGCACGATGTGCACTACAAAAAGTTTGACATTAAAAACGAAGATACGCTGGAGCGCCCCCAGCATATTGACCAACGCTTCGAAGCCATTGTAGCCAACCCGCCCTTCTCTGCCGAGTGGAGTGCCAGCCCCTTGTTTATGAGTGACGACCGCTATGCACCCTATGGACGACTCGCACCCAAAGGCACGGCCGACTTTGCCTTTGTGCAACACATGATTCATCAACTGGCCGACAACGGAACGATGGCCTGCGTATTACCCCACGGTGTTTTGTTCCGTGGCGGAGCCGAAGGCCACATACGCGAGTATTTAATAAAAGATAAAAACCAGTTAGATGCCGTCATCGGTTTGCCCGCCAACATCTTTTACGGCACCAGCATACCTACCTGCATTTTGGTGCTGAAGAAAAAGCGCGAGCACAGCGGCAACGTGTTGTTCATTGATGCCAGCCAGCATTTTGAAAAAGTAAAAACACAAAACGTATTGCGGCCCGATGACATTAATAAAATCATCAGCGCCTACAAAGCCCGCACAGCCGAAGACAAGTATAGCTACGTAGCCCCGCTTACCGAAATTGCCGAGAACGATTACAACCTGAACATACCCCGCTATGTAGATACCTTTGAAGAAGAAGAAGCGGTGAACCTGAAGGCAGTAAGCAAAGAATTGAAGAAGCTGGAACTAGAAATGAAAAGCACCGATGCTACGATTGAAAAGTTTTGTAAGGAGTTGGGGATTGATGCACCATTTTAATTGTCTGAATCAGGATTTGTAGGATGCAAGGATTAGCAGGATTAATTGTCTGAATTATGATTTGCGGGGTGAAAGGATGAACAGGATTAAAATGCAATAAAATGAATCACAGAAAATAGAATTAAATAGAAGATAATCAGTAGCATACCAAAAATCTTATGAAAAGATTTAAGGCAGATACTAAATCATACAAATCTTAAAATCAAGCAAATCCTGATTCTGACAATGAATTTAGATGACATTACGTATAAGATTAATGGCTGTGCTATGAAAGTACATAATACATTAGGGAATGGTTTTCAGGAAGTAATTTACCAACGGTGTTTGGCGATAGAAATGGAAAGAGCCAGCCTCAATTTTGTGCGCGAAGAAGAGCACACCATTTATTATGAAGGTATTGACGTGGGCACCAGGCGAGCCGACTTTGTAGTAGAAAATCAGATTATAGTGGAATTGAAAGCCCTTGTGAACCTGGAAGATGTTCACCTGGCCCAAGCAAAGAACTACGTGGTAGCATACGATAAATCGATAGGCTTACTAATCAATTTTGGTGCTACGAGTTTGCAATTCAAGAAAATTTACAATCCCAAGTACAACACTAATCCTGTTCATCCTAAAATCAAGTAAATTGTCTGAATCAGGATTTGCAAGACGAAAGGATTTACAAGATTAGAAATAAATGAAGCACGATAAATGGATGAAAGACAAATTAACGAAAACAGGACCAATCCTGCTCATCCTAAAATCAAGTAAATCCTGATTCAGACAAGGAATGAACGAACAAAAAAACATTATTATCTACAACACCCAGGATGTAAAGCGTCTGTTTCACTTTTAACTAAAGATGGCACAGTATGGATGAACCAAAGCCAACTGGCCGAACTTTTTGACACCTCCAAACAAAATATCAGCTTACATATTATAAGTATACTGGAAGATAGCGAGTTACCTGAAAATTCAGTTGTCAAGGATTACTTGACAACTGCGGCAGATGGAAAAAAATACAATATCACATTCTACACCTTAGAGATGATTTTAGCCATTGGGTTCAGGGTGCGCAGTAAGCGGGGAACTCAATTTAGGCAGTGGGCAAACCGCAACCTTAAAGAGTATATGGTGAAGGGTTTTGTGATGGATGACGAACGCCTGAAAAACCCCGATGGCCGCCCCGATTACTTTGATGAATTGCTCGCCCGCATACGCGACATACGCGCTTCTGAAAAGCGCTTCTACCAAAAAGTGCGCGACTTGTTTGCCCTCAGTAGCGACTACGATGCCACCGACAAAGCCACCCAAATGTTTTATGACGAAACACAAAACAAATTGCTCTTTGCCATTACCAATAAAACAGCAGCAGAAATTGTGGTGAGCCGGGCCAATGCCCAACAGTCCAACATGGCGCTCACCAGTTGGAAAGGAACCGTAGTGCATAAGCAGGATATTTACATTGCCAAAAATTACCTGAACGAAGACGAACTGGACAGCTTGAACAGATTAGTTACCGTGTTTTTGGAAACGGCCGAACTGCGTGCCAAAAACAGGCAAGATTTAATCATGGACTTTTGGCGAGATAACGTGGACAAAATTATTGCGCTAAGCGATAAACAACTGCTTACCCATGCGGGCAGTGTAAGCCATGCCCAAATGGAAAAAATGGTAGAAGCCCACTACGAAAAATTTGATACCGAAAGAAAACGATACGAAGCCCAACAAGCCGATGCTACCGACCTGGCAGAACTCAAAGCGCTGGAAGAAAAAATAAAAGCAAAGCCAGTGGCCAAGCCTACTTCAAAAAAATCAAAGCCATCACACAAATCAAAAAAATAGTAGCCACGCTCAATTCAATCCCGCCAATCCTAAAATCAAGTAAATCCTGATTCAGACAAATGAGCAACACCACAACACATACCGATAAGAAAAAACCACTCGTTCCTAAATTGAGGTTTAAGGAGTTTGGCGGAGAGTGGAATATAAAACCGATAGAAGGTTATATTGAATTAATTTCTGGGTTCGCATTCAAAGGAGAAGATATTGTAGAGGATTCTTCAGGTGTTCCATTACTTCGTGGTATAAATATTACTGAAGGCAGAATAAGACATTCAATTGAAATTGATAGATATTATTTAGGATCAATAGAAAAGCTAGAAAAAATAAGAGTAAAAGAAGGCGACTTAGTTTTAGGAATGGACGGATCTAAGGTTGGAAAAAATGTAGCGATAGTTTCAAAAATTGATGAAGGAGCAATTTTAATTCAACGAGTTGCCAGGCTTAGGGCGAAAGAAAATTCAGCGTTACCTTTTATTTACCAGCACATAAACTCGATAAAGTTTCATAGTTATGTTGATGTCGTTAATACTAGTTCAGGAATTCCACATATTAGTTCCAAACAAATCAATGACTTTACAATAGGTTTCCCCACCCTCCCCGAACAACAAAAAATCGCCACCTTCTTATCGGCCCTTGATGAAAAGATACAACAGCTCACGCGCAAAAAGGAATTGCTGGAGCAATACAAAAAAGGAGTGATGCAACGGCTCTTTCTGTCAGCATCAGGATTTGCAGGATTAGAGGATGAACAAGATGGTGAAGACAAAGAAATCTTGCCAATCCTAAAATCCGGTAAATCAAGATTCAGACCATTGCGCTTTAAAGATGAGAATGGAAAAGCGTATCCGAAGTGGGAGGAGAAAAGGTTGGGGGATGTGTTGGAAATTGGCAGTGGTAGAGATTACAAACATTTAAGTCATGGTAGTATCCCAGTTTTTGGAACAGGCGGTTTGATGACATACGTAAATGAATTTTTGTATGATGGTGAAACTGTTTGTATTGGCAGAAAAGGAACAATTGATAATCCAATGTATTATAATGGTAAAATATGGACGGTTGACACATTATTTTACACTCATAAGTTTGTAAACTCAATTCCTAAATTTATCTTCTTTCTATTTCAGCAAATCAATTGGAAACTTTATAATGAAGCATCTGGTGTTCCAAGTTTATCCAAAGCTACAATTGAGAAATTGAAATTCATGTTTCCCGGTGTACAAGAACAACAAAAAATCGCCAGCTACCTTTCCAGTCTCGATGCCAAAATAGAAAGCGTAGCTACTCAAATCACGCAAAGTCAAACGTTTAAAAAAGGGCTGTTGCAGCAAATGTTTGTGTAGTAATTATTAATGGTTAATGGTTAATGGTTAATGGTTAATGGTTAATTATGAATGATTAATGATAACGGTGAACTCAACAGAAATTAAACTATTCAAAATTTCCGAACAGTATAAATAAAACTATGAGTGAAGTAATTATTTATAGGACAGAAGACAAGCAAACACAGGTTGAAGTTAAGTTCGACAATGAGACGGTATGGCTTAACCAGTATCAGTTAGCTGATTTGTTTTTAACAGATCGTACGTCTATTCAAAAGCATATTTCTAATATCTATAAGGCTGGCGAGTTAAGCCAGAAACAAACTTGTGCAAAATTTGCACAAGTTCGGCAAGAGGGTAAAAAGACGGTAACCCGAAGTGTTTTATCGTACAATCTCGATTTGATTATTTCAGTAGGCTATCGTGTCAACTCCAAACGCGGTACTCAATTTCGCCAGTGGGCTACCCAACGTCTAAAAGATTACCTGCTAAAAGGCTATGCCATCAATGAAAAGCGATTAAAGGCATCAGCACAACAGCTTGCTGATTTAAAAAAGAGCATGAAGTTGCTCGAAAATGTGGTGCAACAAAAACAACTTTCAACCGATGAAGCCGTGGGGCTGTTGAAAGTAGTCACCGCCTACTCGCATGCGTTAGATCTGCTCGATCAATATGATCACCAGCAATTGCAGGTGCCTCAAGCAAAAAAGGCATCCGTTAAAAAATTAACCTATGTGGAGGCTATCAAACAAATAGGGCTATGGCGCAAGCAACAAAATGCAGGCAAGTTGTTTGGGAATGAAAAGGATGAATCGTTTCAAAGTTCATTGCAAACCATCTATCAAACCTTTGGTGGAAAGGATCTCTACCCGAGCCTGCATGAAAAAGCCGCCAATCTTTTATATTTTGTAGTGAAGAATCATTCGTTTACCGATGGCAACAAACGAATAGCGGCCGGTTTGTTCCTCTACTTTCTCGACAAGAACAAACAACTCTATGCAATGGACGGTAGTAAAATTATAGCAGACAATACATTAGTCGCCATCACCATCATGATTGCCGAGAGCAATCCGAATGATAAAGACGTGATGATCAAGTTAATTGTGAATCTAATGAGTAATGGTTAATTGTTAATGATAAATTATTAATGATTTGAGGATGAAGACGGAGAATGTAATTAAAGATAAGAGTTTTGCCTTTGCTGTTAGAATTGTAAAGCTTTATCAGCATTTAGTTGAGCAGAAAAAGGAATACGTATTGTCAAAACAACTATTGCGAAGCGGAACAAGCGTGGGTGCTATGGTACGCGAGGCCGAGCATGCAGAATCAAAAAATGACTTCACTCATAAACTTGCAATTGCGCAAAAAGAAATTAACGAGTCAATTTACTGGCTAGAATTGCTAAAAGAAACAAACTACCTTACCGTTATGGAATTTGAAGGTATTAATAAAGATGCTGTAGAGATAATCAAATTACTCACTGCCATCCTTAAGTCGGCAAAAGCCAAAAACTAACCATTAATAATTAACCAATAACAATTATTAAATGCAGTCTGAAGCCATACTAGAAAACAACCTCATCAACCAATTGATTGGATTGGGCTATTCGTCTGTTCAGATTCATGATGGAGATGTTTTGCTTTCAAATCTTCAGGCACAACTAGAAGCATTCAACAACACTACTTTCACCGCCAAGGAGTTTGGTGTTATACTAAATCACCTGGCTAAGGGTGGTGTTTTTGAGAAGGCAAAGTCTTTACGAGATCGCTTTAATCTCGCTAAAGAAGATGGCACTACCTTTTATGTGCGGTTCTTTAACAATGAAGATTGGGCGAAGAATTTGTATCAGGTTACTAATCAAGTTCAGCAGCAAGGCGCGTTCCTCAACCGCTATGATGTAACGTTGCTGGTGAATGGTTTGCCGCTGGTGCAGATTGAACTGAAGCGAAGAGGCATTGAAATCAAAGAGGCATTCAACCAGATCAACCGCTACCAAAAGCATTCGTTCTGGAGCAATCATGGTTTGTTTCAATATGTACAGGTGTTCGTCATCAGCAATGGGGTAAATACAAAGTACCTGGCCAATAACGAACTGCAATCGGTGCTGCAAACATTTTACTGGACTGATAAAGAGAGTAAGCGCACCAGCGAACTCAATTCTTTTGCTGATGCCTTCTTACATCCAAACCACCTCGGCAAGTTCATTTCGCACTATGTTGTGCAGAATGAAACGTTCAAGAACATGATGATTTTGCGGCCTTATCAATACTATGCAGTGGAGGCCATTATTAATCAGGTCAAGTCAAGCAATAATAATGGTTACATCTGGCATACCACCGGTTCGGGCAAAACACTAACTTCTTTTAAGGCGAGTCAAATCATTATGGACTTGCCGGAAGTTTACAAAGTAGTTTTTGTGGTAGATCGTAAGGACTTGGATTACCAAACAATGAACGAGTTCAATGCGTTCAAAAAAGACAGCGTTGATGTCACCAACAATACTGCTTCGTTGGTAAGGCAACTGAGCGACAATAATGCTAGGCTGGTGCTCACCACGATTCAAAAACTGAACAACGCCATTTCAAAAGCACAATTCGAGAATAAGCTCACGCACCTGCGCGAAAAGAAAGTGGTATTCATTTTTGATGAATGTCACCGCTCGCAATTTGGCGATACGCACGAGCGCATCACCACCTACTTTCAGAAAGCACAATTAGTTGGCTTTACTGGCACCCCCATTTTTGCCGACAATGCTACTAAGAATGAACATGGTAAGCGCACCACCAAAGATTTGTTTGGCGAGTGCCTTCACAAATATGTGATTACGGATGCCATCCGCGATGAAAACGTATTGAGGTTCGGTATTGAGTACATTGGCAAGTACAAGCGGAAGAGCAACACCTTTATGGACATAGAGGTAGAAGACATCGACCGCCCCGAAGTATGGGCCGATGAAAAACGTTTAACCAAGATTGTCGACTATATCATCGCCTATCACGGGCAAAAAACATTTGATAAAGAGTTCTCGGCCATCTTTGCCATTAGCAGCATCGAAAATCTGATTAAATACTACGAACTATTCAGGAAGAAGAAGG
>JAAFHY010000051.1 GCA_013298505.1 Cytophagales bacterium | reverse complement strand
TGGCGGTTCAGCCACGAGTGCGACCTGGAGCGGAGGCGCGGGATCATTCGCCCCGAATAACACAACATTGGCAGCTGTTTACACCCCGAGTGCTGCGGAAATTACAGCGGGTACAGTTACACTTACACTTACCACCAACGACCCCGCAGGCCCATGCGTTGCTGGGAACGATGCGATGACCATTACGATCAGCCCATCAGCCACGGTTAATGCAGGTGTTGATCAAACGATTTGTGCTGGTGGCACTGTTACGTTGGCGGGAACCTTTGGCGGCTCGGCCACGAGTGCGACCTGGAGCGGAGGTACGGGATCATTCGCCCCGAACAACACGACATTGGCAGCTGTTTACACCCCGAGTGCGGCAGAGATCACGGCAGGTACGGTAACACTTACGTTGACAACTAATTCGGGTTCATGCCCCTCATTAAATGACAATACAACAATTACAATTAATGGGGCTCCAATTACATCGGCAATTTTAGGTAATCCTTCAGTTTGCGATAACGCAACAGGTAGTATTTATGGTGTAACAAATACCCCAGGTAGTACCTACAATTGGACGATTACTGGTGGCGTACAATCTGGCGGAGGAACGACTAACAGCATCGTTGTAGCATGGGGAGCAGCTGGGCCAGGTATTGTTAGCGTAATTGAAACCAATTCTAATTCATGTGTTGGAGCTGTAGTTAACTTGCCGATAACAATAAATGCGTTACCAACAGCTTCACTTTCAGGTAGTGCTTCAATCTGTGTAGGTCAGTCAAGTACTTTATCTATTGCATTAACTGGAACTGGGCCTTGGAATATTTCTTATTCTGATGGTTCAACCGTATCCCCAATTAATGGAATTGCAAGTAGCCCACATACATTTACAATTTCTCCATTTATCACAACCACCTATTCTTTGGTTGCTGTATCTGATGCAAATTGTACGGGAGCTCCAAGTGGTACTGCGGTTGTAACTGTCAATCCAATACCTGGCGATCAAGTTACTTTTGGCAATGAGAATTGGACTGGTTATGTATATAATGACGTAAGCAGCCCTGCCCCCCCAGTTTCCAATATTAATTTTAGTGGAGCAAAATATAGAGGCTTCATCAATGAAACCGAGATAGCAGCTTTTGGTACATCTACGTATGATTTAACTAGAGATGCTTTTGATTTGAATTTAGGCAATGCAATTCCTATGGCAGGGGCAACTATATGTGGTTCATTCTTAGATGATTTTAGTATTCGATTTAAAATGAAAAAAACGATGCCCGCTGGAATCTATAATTTCACTGCGGGAGCCGATGATGGGATAAGATTATTTATTGATGGCGTATTGGTAGCATTAGCACCGGCTAATTCATTTACGACCCATGCCTATACAACCTTTCAAGCAACTAATGTTTGTATATCGGCAGGCCAGCATGATTTCGTACTTGAATATTTTGAGCGTGGAGGTTTTGCTCGTGCGTCATTTGATTATCAACTGGTGCCAGCACCGGCAGTAACATCTCCAGTAGCGGTTTGTATTAATACAACTGCACCAACTTTAACGGTTAATCCAGTAGATGTATCAGCCACTGGTTACAGATGGTTTAGCGATGCGTCTTTAACAGTTCAATTAGGTAGTGGAAATTCATTCACTCCTTCAGCTGCACAATTAGATTTAACGGTAGCAGCGACCACTAGTTTCTTTGTAGCGGCAGATTATGCTTGCGGTCAAGGGCAATCAACTAAAGTAGATGTGAGTGTGGTTAGCAGTGCAACCATTACTAATCCAATTAGTGCTCCAACAGTTTGTCAAACAGGTGGACAGATTGATTTAACTACGTTAGTGACCGTCTCGCCACTTGGAGGTACGCTCACATTTGCTGGTATAGGCGTAACTGGAAATAACTTTGATCCAACGGGATTGACAGGTGCTATTTCAATAACACCTAGTTATTCAGTTGGCAGTTGTTCTGCCCCAAGTGTTCCATTTAACATTAACGTTACCATCACAGCATCAGTAATTGTCCCGTTAACACCTACCACAATTTGTCAAGCAGCTACTTCGGTTGATTTAACAACATTGGTTTCAGGATCGCCTGCGGGAGGATCTTTTACATCCTTTGTCGGTCCTGGGGTTACAGGTACTAATTTCAATCCTGCAACGCTTTCTGGCCTACAGTCTATTACAGCTAATTATTCCGTTGGGGGATGCATTGGTTCTGGCATAATAACGATGGACGTTATTAATACGGCTACTCTGAATTTACCTGCAACTCAAACCGTTTGTCAAACTGGTGGAACTATAAATTTGGCTGGATTGGTAACTGCGTCTCCTACGGGAGGCACATTTACATTTTCGGGTATTGGTGTAAACTCAATTGCTTCAACATTTAATCCAGTCGGTCTATCAGGTTTACAAACAGTAAATGTGCTTTATGCTTCAAGTGGTTGTAATGCAAATCGGTCATTCCAATTCAATGTGATTAACACCGCATCATTAAACTTGACGAACAGCAACATCTGTCAAAATGCGAGCCTATTGAATTTAATTACACTTGCTACTCCATCACCTGCTGGCGGTAATTTTAACTTTACGGGTACTCAAGTAGTTGGTTCATTATTTGATCCAAATGGGTTGAGTGGTGCAGTAAACATTTCAGTAAGTTATAATCAAGGCGGATGTACTGCAAATGGCACATTGGTTATGACGGTATTGAATTCAAGTAATCCTTCTTGCACACCTACAGGTAATTGTGCAACTGTTGTAATTACACCAGTACCTTCTCCGGCAACATGTACACTCTCAAACGGATCAATTAATTTTACTATTAGTCCGGCAACACCAACTATTAACAATACAGGTGTAAAAATTTCTATTGCAGGAATATCCACAACCAATTCTACCATTTCACGAACAAATTTTAATGATCCGGCTTTCCCTAGCTTACCAATTGGAGTGTATGATTACACCATCGAGTATGGCGACCCGAGTTGTACTAAAACTGGCCAAGTCACTATCGATCAGTCAGGAACTGTAGGCACTCCCGTTGCTTCAAATATCATTGGCCCTGTGTGTTCTGGGGCTTCAACTGGGTCGTTACAACTAGGTGTTGCTGGTGAAACTGGAAATCTCTTGGAGTGGTCGCTGGATGGAATTATATTCAAACAATTTATCGCTGGTAATGTGATTACTGGAATACCAGCTGGGTCAGCGCCCTCTTTCCAACGGGTCTTGAGTGTTCGCAGAAATGCATCCGATCCTTGCTTCGCGGCTGTCACAGTAACGATTCAAGATGTAAATCCTCCGATAATTACTACTCTCACCACCAAAGATGCAACATGCGCCAATAACGATGGCGAGGTAACGATTGGTGCCATTACCGGAGGATCGGGGGTGTACACTTATTTATTAGATAGCGCTTCGAAATCACTTCCGTTAGATAATTTATTCAATCAACTTACGGGTGGTAAACATACTTTTTCTGTAATAGATGCTTTAAGTTGTAAGAAGGATTTCCCTTTTATTATCAATTTCCCGGGTTTGGTTGATTATGACACGTTGATAACTAAAGCCGATTGTTTGGCGAATGGTTTAAATGGAAGTATTTCGTTGACTATAAAATCCTCAGGAACGTTTCAGGTCGGTATCACAAATGATCCTGTGAACCCACCCACTACAATACAAAACGTTTCTTCTTCAGGTAATGCGGTTGTGCTATTTGGCGGATTAACCAATGGTACCTACTACATTTCAATGACACCTACGCCTACGGGTGCTGCATGCCCAACAAAAACACCAGGTCTTAAAGTAAAAGGCGGACCTGATCAAGTTGATTTTACCGTAGCGTCATTAGACATAGTATGTTTTGAAAATAAAGGAGGTGCAGCGGTGTCGGGAATAAAAGGATCGGCAACCGTAAATTATACCTACGAGATTATTGATGCCAATGGAAATGATGTTACTACGTCCATTCTCCCTGCCAATCCAATTAATCAACTGCAAGCATTGGGTACAGTTAACCTTACGGGATTGGATAAAGGAGACTATAAAATCAGATTGTTTCAAGATCAGTCTGTAGCTACGGGCTGCGTAAATCCGATTTCAAGTGCCTATAAAACATTTACCATTGCAGGGCCAACGGCAAAGCTTGATACGCTTTCGCTTTATGCAAATAGAACTCTTATTGGCGGAAAAGATAGAATGACTTCGCTGCCCGATCTTCCCACAGGTGGTATGTTGATTAGCCTGCAAGAAAGTCAGCAGGAGCCTTACAAAGTAGAATTGGAACTAAAAACACCCGTGATATCAGGACAATCGTTTATATTAAATCCACCTGGAGTGCCAAGTAGAAATCCCCAAAACCTTCTTATGCAGTTTGAGGTTAAAAATTTATTTGCTGGATTGTACGAATTAAAAATTACCGATGCGCTGGGTTGCCAAAAGGTATATGCTGATATTGAGATAAAAGTAGATACTGATATTTTTATTCCAAACGTATTTACGCCAAACGGAGATCAAACCAACGACACGTTCTACATCAGAAATATTCCGCCTGCCACCTCGATCAGTGTTACCAATAGATGGGGAGCAGAAGTATACTCTTCTTCCAACTACGAAAATAATTGGGATGGAGGCAGCAATGCAGATGGAATTTATTTCTACCGGGTAGTTGCCGCTGGGGCTGTATTTACTGGATGGTTGGAGATTGTAAGGGGAGATTGATTACTATATATAGAGAGATTTTGGTAGAGTTATTATTTCCTTAATCGATAGAAATCAAAAACCTAATCGTATCTATTTGGTCGGCATAATCCCATGGTTCGGGCAGTTGTGCTTTGCCGAATGGGATACTCTCTTTATACCAGCCCTGAGCTGATACCAAGCATTGTATTTTATCTTTTTGAGCGGCTATTTTTCTATCTAAATCTTCAAGGCTATTAAAATATTCTAAATGCAAAACGGCCACAGGCGAAACCACCGAAGTGTTTTCGACCAACAACACAAACCCATTGTCAAAATGAGCTTGCCGGTTCACCAATAAAATTGATTTTCGGTAATCGTAGTTATTGACATACTTGTTGTGATTGATTACATCATTGTACGATTGCAACGAATCTAATAAGTATTTAATGTCGTATCCTTCGGGCAAAAAAATCTTAGAAACGTTTCGACAGCCCAATCCGAAATACGAAAAAATATCTACGCCCAGTTTTATAATTTCTTCGGGGCTTTCTTCGCCCATAATAACTGCGCATGACGATCTGTTTTTTCTAATTACGTGTGGTACTGAGCGAAAGTAATATTCAAAGTAACGAGCTGTGTTGTCGCTTCCGGTAGCAATGAGTGCATCTATATGGTTCAGCCTTTCCGAAATCACAATTTGACTTTCGAGCCGATTATCAATCTTGATGACCTCTCGAATGATGTAACTCATTAAGAAGTGATCTTGCGAGCTAAGCTTAGTTACGGCAATATTGCCCGTTATCAATACACACAATAAATCATGAAAGCCAACCAATGGGATATTGCCGGCCATAGTAATCCCAATTTTTTTTGGCGCATTGTTTGGGATTTTATACGCACTTAACCAATTCTTTAGAGCAACGGAATCTACCAATTGGCTAACTCCCTGCAACGACAATTGAACCATCGCATTGGTAAACCAAGGGTTTAATGATTTGGCTCCATCCGATAGCTCATTTAACTCTTCGTGGGTAAGTTGGGCTAGTCTTATCCCCAATTGCTCAAAAGCCCCCATTCTATCCGTCAAATTCATATTGGCATTAAAACTTTTGAGTGTATTTCGCTGTTCTGCTCATTGATTGTATTTTTGTGAACTTTTTAAGGTGATATAGTTTATGGCCATAAAGATAACAGACGAATGTATTAACTGCGGGGCATGTGAGCCCGAATGCCCGAATACTGCAATTTATGAGGGTGGCAGAGAGTGGACATGGGCCGGTGGCACCGCTTTAAAGGAAGTGAAGGCCGAAGACGGAACACACAAAGACGCTAAACTGACAGAGACGCCCGTCTCTGATGAATTTTATTATATCGTTTCTGGAAAATGTACTGAATGTACTGGCTTCCACGAAGAGCCACAGTGTGCAGCCGTTTGCCCAGTAGATTGCTGTGTGCCAGACCCCGATCACGTGGAATCGAAGGAAGTACTGATGGCTCGCAAGGCCTACTTGCATAACGAGCAGTTGCAGGCCTAGCTTTAGTAAGCCTAGATAGTCATATCTTGACCTCCCTGATGTTATTCACTATGCCCATGTCAGATTGATGATGGGATAGAATCTGTGTTTTCTTTTCTCGCTTCTTAAGTTTGACTATTTACTGGTTGACTCACGAGTTTTAAAGATTAGTTCACCCTGCGATTGTAAATAATATCCACTCGTTATGATTTTAACTTGAAGGTTTCTCCTTATTCCGTTGGTTATGGCGGTAACGGTTCTTACCAAGAAAAAAACTCGTTTTAAATAACTTGTATTGGTAGGTTTGGATAACTTGTACCACTATTTATCCTCGTAGACATGCATTATCCCCATCTTTTTCAACCGCTTGATTTAGGCTTCACCACTTTGAAAAATCGAATCTTAATGGGCTCGATGCACACGGGATTGGAAGAAAGCAAAAATGGTTTTCAGCGACAAGCCGCTTATTTTGCCGAGCGGGCGAAAGGAGGAGTGGGGCTGATCGTTACTGGCGGTGTAGCGCCTAATCGCGCGGGCTGGACGTCTCCCTTTGCGAGCAAACTTTCAACAAAGTCGGAGGCAAGAGAACATAAAATAGTAACAGAGGCAGTGCATGCCGAAGGTGGAAAAATTTGCATGCAGATTCTTCATGCAGGCCGGTACGGATATCATCCGTTGGCCGTGGGGCCATCTGCGATCAAGTCACCGATCTCTCCATTTAAACCGTGGAAGTTAACGCTGGGCGGTGTCCGCAGAACGATCAATGATTTTGTGAACTGTGCTAAACTCGCGCAAGAAGCAGGATATGATGGCGTGGAGATCATGGGCTCGGAAGGCTATTTGATCAATCAATTTATTGTATCGAAGACGAACAAGCGCACCGATGAGTGGGGAGGCTCGTACGAAAATAGAATTCGATTTGCGCTGGAGATTGTCCGCAACACGCGCGCAGCCGTGGGTAAAAATTTCATCATCATTTATAGGTTGTCGATGTTGGACTTGGTAGAGGATGGATCGACTTGGGAGGAAGTAGAATACCTGGCCAAAGAAATTGAAAAAGCAGGAGCGACAATCATCAACACAGGCATCGGCTGGCATGAAGCGCGCGTGCCGACCATTGCCACCATGGTGCCGCGCGGTGGATTTAGTTGGGTAACGAAGCGGTTGATGGGCAAGCTTTCTATTCCGCTGATCACCACCAATCGCATCAACATGCCCGATGTGGCTGAGAAAATTTTGGCCGATGGTCATGCTGATATGGTTTCGATGGCGAGGCCTTTTTTGGCGGATCCACAATTTCCGAAGAAAGCGCTGGAAGGAAGAGCCGATGAAATCAATACGTGCATCGCTTGCAACCAAGCCTGCCTAGATCATGTGTTCAAACGCAAAACAGCCAGTTGTATGGTAAACCCGATAGCGTGCAATGAGCTGACGATGTCGATTACACCTGCAACTGCGAAAAAGAAAATTGCAGTGGTGGGTGCTGGGCCTGCTGGCTTATCGTGTGCGGTTACGCTGGCGCAACGTGGGCACGAGGTGCATTTGTTTGAAGCGCAAGCATCAATCGGTGGGCAGTTTAACATCGCGAAAGAAATTCCAGGCAAAGAAGAGTTTCACGAGACGCTGCGGTATTACCGAAGGCAAATGGAAATCCACCGTGTGCAAATTCATTTGAACACATCGTTTACTGAAGTACTGGCAAAAGATTTTGCAGAGATTGTAGTGGCCACAGGCGTAACCGGGCGCAGTATCAATATCGAAGGGAGCAAGCACCCGAAAGTATTGTCGTATACCGATGTGGTGCTGCACAAGAAACCGGTGGGAAAACGAGCCGCCATCATTGGCGCTGGCGGCATCGGCTTTGATGTAGCAGAATTTTTAACACACTCAGAAACAATGGATGTAAAAACATTCATGAAAGAGTGGGGTGTGGATATGGATTATAAAACGGGAGGAGCGTTATTGAAAACCGAATCGGTGAAAGCAGCACGAGAGGTTTTTCTGTTACAGCGCAAGAAAGGCAAACTTGGCGAGCGATTGGGAAAGACTACGGGCTGGATTCATCGCTCTGCATTGAAGATGAAGAAAGTAAAAATGATGGACGATGTCACCTATCAAAAAATAGATGATGCGGGATTGCATATCACCGTGCAAGGTGTGCAGCAACTATTGGAAGTGGACAACGTGATCATCTGTGCAGGACAGGTTTCGAACAATCAACTTTATACCAAGTTGAAAGAAACGAATAGCAATGTTCATCTGATAGGAGGGGCGTTGGAGGCAGGAGAGTTAGATGCCAAGCGTGCTATAGAGCAAGGCGTGAAGGTAGGGATTGCGTTGTAGGTTTGGTATTACATCAAGAGAACCGTGTCTGATTACGAAGACTTAGGTGCTCTTTCTCTGAAGTTTTGCATGAATTTTTTTGCGTTCTCTGCGGTGAAATTAACCGCAGAGTGCGCAGAGTTTCGCAAAGAGCAGAGAAGTCAAACTTAGTGCCTTCGTGTCTTTGTGGTTAATATTTACTTATACATATTTTGCCACCAAGTCACGAAGACACTAAGAAATTGTTTGCGCCAAGCTACATCACATCTCCAACCGAAATGGCACTTACTTGTTTTTGCTTTACTACTTCGTTGAACTTAGGTACTTTTTCGTTCATTACTTTGTTGAGTAGGTTCAGTTGAATTTCGATTTTTTCGGTTACTTCTTTGTAAACTGCCTTTACTTGCTCAGTTGGCTTAAAGTCGCTGCCGTCTACTTCTGAACCGAGAGCGCCAAGTTTATTGTTTAGTCTTACAGGATAGTTAAGTGGATCTTGGTTGCTTCGGTTTTTAGTTTGGTAAAGTTCTTCTTCAATTTTTTTGATGTCGTCAAGAATAGATTTTGCTAACTCGGTAGCATCTTTCATATCTTCTTTGCCTTTCATCGGTTCGGTAACCCGATTGATTTGCTCGCGAGTGGTACGAATTTTCTTGATGGCCTTATTTGTTTCGCTGAGTTTATCGCGTACGGAAATGGAGAAATCGAATTGCTCTTTAATGTCGCTGGGCGAGCCGCTGGTACGTGGGTCTTTTAAAATTTCAAATTCTGTTTCAGTAGCTTTTCCTGCTACCGTCAGTTTAGCTTTGTAGGTGCCCGGCATTGCTTTAGGGCCAGTCAATCCTGCTGCCCACATAATCAGACCATCAAAACCTTCGGCATCGGTATAGCGCATATTCCATACAAACTTATTCATGCCCGGTTTTATTTTCATTTCTTCTTCTTTCGCTTTTTTATCTGGCTTGGTAGAGAATTTTTTTATCAGCTTTCCGCTACTTTCCATTATTTCCAAGGAGGCAATTGTTTTGGCAGTATCTTTCAAATAGTAGTGTATCATCACTCCGTTTGAATGATTTATTCCTTCTGTTTTTGGTTGCCCTCTTCTTCCGGCTTGGCCTCCATTCATTCGGTAGCTCGGCATAGGTTTGAACAAATGCACATCGCTAGTGCTTACTGTTTGATTCAACTGGTGCAATGGTGTGATGTCGTCAATCAACCAAAAGCTTCTTCCTTGTGTGGCCGCAATCAGGTTGTCGTCTTTTATCGTTAAATCAGTAATGGGTACGGTGGGCATATTTAGCTGGAACGGTTTCCAACTTGCACCATCATCGAATGAAATGTACATACCAAACTCGGTGCCTGAGTATAGCAAGCTCGGTCTTTTTTTATCGGCACGAACTACGCGCGTGAAATGAGATGGGTCAATGCCATCGGTAATTTTAGTCCATGTTTTTCCGTAATCTTTCGTCTTAAATAGATACGGCTTTCCATCACCAGATTTGTAACTGGTGGTGGCAATGTATGCACCGCCCTTCACAAACGGATCAAATTCTATGCTGTTTACCATCGTCCACTCGGGCATCCCGGCAACGGAAAGTTTATCCCATTTTTTTCCGCCATCGCGCGTGATGTGAACGAGGCCATCGTCTGAGCCGGCCATAATCAAATCTTTTTCATAGGGAGATTCTGCAACAGCGAAAATAGTACAGTAATATTCTACTGCTGTATTGTCTTTGGTAATAGGTCCACCTGATGATCCTAGTTTGGTGGGATCGTTTCTGGTAAGATCGGGGCTTACCAATTCCCAACTTTCGCCTGCATTGTAACTTACGTGTAGGTGCTGAGATGCAGCGTACAATTTTTTAGGATTGTGTGGTGAGAAAAGTATTGGGAAGTTCCACTGAAAACGATACTTCGCGCCTTCGGCACCATGCCCCATCGGGTTATCAGGCCACGCGTTGATGTTTCGTTCTTCGCCTGTGGCGTGGTTACGCACTGTCAAAAATCCATCGTAGCTGCCTCCAAAAACCACATCGTTGTTGGTAGGGTCAATGGCAATGTGGCCACTCTCGCCACCTGCTGTTGGTTCCCAATCTCTCATGCCAATGGAAAAACCATCGGTGCGATGGGCAACGCGAAGTGTGCTGTTGTCTTGCTGTGCACCATAAATTCGGTACGGAAAATGATTGTCGGTAACCACACGATAGAATTGTGCCGTGGGTTGGTTCTCATACGTAGACCAATTTTCGCCTCCATCAAACGATACTTGCGCCCCGCCATCATCGGCAATTACTTGGCGTTGATTGTCTTCTGGTGCGATCCAGAAATCATGGTGATCGCCATGGGGCGCATTAAACGATTGGAAGGTTTTTCCTCCATCTTTAGAACGGTGATACGAAACATTCATCACATACACCATGTCTTCATCCTTTGTATCAGCATAAATTTTTGTGTAGTACCAAGCACGTTGACGCAGGTTACGATCGTCATTCATTTTTTTCCACGTAAGTCCTGCATCGTCTGAGCGATACACGCCACCATTGTCGTTTTCGATCATGGCAAATACACGGTTAGAGTTTACTGGCGAAACCGAGATACCAGAAATTCCCCATGTGCCTTTTGGCATTCCTTCGTTGGCTGAAATGTTTTTCCAGGTTTCTCCACCATCAGTGCTTTTATAAATTGCCGAACCCTCCCCACCGCTTTCCAGACTATAGGGCGTTCTACGTATGCGCCACATCGAAGCATACAAAATCCGTGGATTGTTTGGATCCATACATAAATCAACAGCACCCGCATTGGCATTGGCAAACAAAATACGTTTCCAATTTTTGCCGCCATCTTCACTTTTATAAACCCCACGTTCTTCAGAAGCTTTAAACAAATCGCCTAATACAGCAGCGTAAACTAAATCTGGATTTTTTGGGTGGATCCGGATGCGAGGTATGTGCCTTGATTCTTTAAGGCCGCTAAAGGCCCATGTTTTTCCCGCATCGGTAGATTTCCAAATACCAAACCCATACGATACATTTCCACGCACGGTGCCTTCGCCCTGGCCTACGTAAATCACATTGTTATCCCACTCGCTTACGGCAACCGAGCCAATCGAACTTCCGAAAAAGCCATCCGAAATATTAGTCCATGTATTGCCAGCATCATTTGTTTTCCAAACACCACCACCCGTAGCACCCATGTAAAATAAATTGGGTTTGCCAGCCACACCAGTTACTGCCGCAGCACGGCCTCCGCGGTAGGGGCCAATACTTCTCCATTCGAGTGCGTTGTATAATTTTTCATCAAACGTAAGTGTGGGTGCTTTGGCTTCTTTTTTCTGTGCTTGCGCAACAATTACGAGTAAGCAAAGCGCGAGTAGATTGAATAGCTTCATAAGTATAGAATTTAGACTTTCGGTACGAGTTTACTACAAATTTAGAGTATACCCGAATGGTTTTTTATAGAAGGCAAAATGAAGGTAAGAAGTCTGGGCAAACGCATCTAAATTGTAAAGATTGCAGTTGCACCATAAATACAGAACCACACAGGCACATAGTCCACATAGAAATTTTGTGAAAAACTATGTTTCCATGCAGTTCAAAAATATGACGCGTCTGCCATGGGTATGAAGTTGAGGTAACTTGATTATTGAATATTCTGCATTATTTTACATAAAATTTTATGGAACAGCGAAGCCTCAAACCTCTTTTTAGCGTGCCTGTGATAGTGGCTGCGCTCGGGTATTTTGTCGACATCTACGATCTGCTACTATTTAGTATTGTAAGGAGGACGAGCCTTAGTTCTATTGGTGTGCCCGATGACCAACTTCTAGTGCAAGGCGAGTTTGTCTTGCAAAGTCAAATGATCGGCTTGCTGTTAGGTGGAATTATTTGGGGTGTGATGGGCGATAAAAAGGGAAGGCTATCGGTTTTGTTTGGATCTATTTTATTGTATTCGCTGGCCAACATTGCCAATGGATTTGTTACCACCGTAAATCAATACGCCATTCTTCGATTTATTGGTGGTATCGGTTTGGCCGGAGAATTAGGTGCTGGCATTACGTTGGTTTCGGAAGTATTGCCAACACGCTTGCGCGGATATGGCACCACGCTGGTTGCCACGATTGGCTTGATGGGCGCGGTGCTGGCTAACTTCATTGCAAAAAAATTCGATTGGCAGATTGCCTATTTCATTGGTGGTGGATTAGGAATTGCGCTGCTGATTGCGCGCGTAAGTATTTTTGAATCGGGCGTGTTTTTGAAATTGAAAGAGAAGGTGGTGCAACGTGGAAACTTTTTTCAGTTGTTTACCAATTATGCGCGCTTCAAAAAATTTATAGGAAGTGTTTTTATTGGATTGCCAATTTGGTTTGTTATTGGCATTCTCATCACGTTTTCGCCCGAGTTTGCAAAAGCTTTGCAGATTGACGGAGTTATCTCTGCTGGCGATGCCGTGATGTACAGTTACATTGGCTTAGCCGTTGGTGATCTGGTAAGCGGTTTTGTGAGTCAGGCATTTCGCTCTCGAAAGAAGGTGGTGTTGCTGTATGTAATCATCACCACCGCTATGATTTTGGTTTACTTGTTTACTCCAGGACGTTCGGTTTCTAATTTTTACCTTACTTGTTTTCTGTTAGGCGTAAGCATTGGCTATTGGGCGTTGTTTGTAACCATGGCAGCCGAGCAGTTTGGCACCAACCTTCGATCGACTGTTGCTACCTCTGCCCCTAATTTTATTCGGGGTATGGTGGTGCCATTGACATTGAGCTTTCGATTTATTCGCGAGCAATTGGGTGGTGATTCAAATGCTGTGATTTTCGGTGCGTTGATCGTGGGGCTGGCAACTATTGTTATTGCGTTGCTGGCATTGCGCCTAGTGGCAGAAACATTTTCGCGGGATATGAATTTTGTCGAAGAAGATTGAATTCAGGATTCTAAAACGATTGTTTTTAGTGCTTCTGGAACGATCAGAACTGACCAATCTTAATATTTACTCTCTCCGCAATCCATTCGGGTTCTATTTGCTATTTTGCATATACTTATTAAAATGTCATTTGTGCGGATGGATAGGTTTTTCACCTTTTTTGTTGGCCGATTTAAAAGTAATCCCGAAAGCTACTCGCGTGCGAAGCTGGTTGTAAAGTTTACGTTGGTCGAGTTATCGGTTGTCCTTACCGACACCCTATTTTATAATCATTTTAACTTCCACATTCCTCTTCACTTGTTCATTGGTTTTGGGATTGTTCTCTTCTCGACACTTTTTTTATTCCGTCTGAATTTACCACTTAATGTAATCGCCAACGTGATGATTGGCACCATGTGGGCGGGGTTTGTTTGGGGCATTGCTATATCGGGCGGAATTTTTTCTGTGTTGCTGCCGTGGCTCACATTAATGCCAGTAATGGCCAACTTACTGGTAGGCGACAAGTGTTCAAAAATTTGGTTTGTGATTTCCGCAATGTCGATTTTGTTTTTCATGTTCTTTTTTAAGAATCCCCAGGTGATGATCAACCCACTGGGCGATAGACGAGCCTTTATTTCTTATTTCGTTTTAGTGTTCGTCATTTTTACGTTAACTGATTTGTTTCATCGTGCTGAGGTAAAACTTTTGGCGAAAATCAAAGACGTTAACAAAGACTTATCTGCTTCTAATGAAGAAATTGTTTCGCAAAACGAAAGCCTCACCAACCAGCGAGACGAACTAAGTGCACAACGCAATTTTATTGAAAAGCAAAATCAGAAATTACTAGAGCAAAATCGCAACATCGAGCGGGTAAACGATTTGTTGGCCTCCAAGGTAAATGAAATCACCACCCGAAACAGCACCCTCGAAAAGCATTGGCACACCCTGTTGGACATATCCAAAAGCAAGAATATTAACTTTGGCGATTTTGATGAGTCACTTAAGCATGTTATTAAAACGGCAGCACATAGTTTGCAAACCGACCGCGTAAGTGTTTGGCATTACAATTCCAACCGCAGCAGCCTTCAGTGCCTGATGTTATATAAATTGGACGAAGATAAATTTTCGGTAGAAGAAGAATTATTAGCTACTGATTTTCCACGTTATTTTGAAGCTCTTAAAGAAGAGGAGGTAATACCAGCCGATGAGGCGGAGACCGATTCGCATACGTTTGAGTTTAAAGACAGTTACTTAAGGCCTCACCATATACTTTCGATGATGGACACACCTTTTTTCTTGGATGGAAAATTAGGCGGTGTGCTTTGCTGCGAACATCAATCTAACCGACATTGGGTTCCGGAAGACATTCTTTTTGCTCAAGCACTTTCAGATATCATCACCATCGTATTTAAAACACAACAAAGGCGCAGGTACGAAAAAAAAATACGGGATCACCGCAGAGAGATTTCACGTATCAATCAAAGTTTGGAAGATCGGGTAAGGGAGAGAACCCAGGTATTGGAGGAAAAAAATCAGCAACTCTCCGAATATGCGTTTATTAACTCCCACCTCTTGCGTGCCCCACTTAGCCGTATTTTAGGCCTTGTTAATTTGCTTGAGTACTCAGAGAATAAAGAGGCGCAATTGATCTCGCATCTAAAATTATCGAGCGAAGAACTCGATGAAATCGTTAAGAAAATTAATGGGGCAATTGATGAAGGAACGCACTTTAACAGAGAACAATTTGGTAATTTTGAGAAAAAAAAGGAATGAGGAGGGTAGTTAGTGTTTTTTTGGTGATGGTAATGGCCTCTTCCCTCTGCTTCGCGCAGAATAGGACTTTGATCGATAGCTTATTAAAAAAAGTAGACCTTACCCAGCAGAGTTACGAACAGTTTGAACTACTCAACACCCTTGGCTGGGAGTACCGTTTCGCTAAACCCGATAGCACTATTTTTTATTGCAACAAAGCCTACCAGCTAGGAAATAAAAATAGGCCTTGCTAAACCAATTAATTTTTTGGTTGTGGCTTATAATTACTTGGGTAACCTGCCGCGGGCTTATGAACTAGGCCAGCAGGCTATTCAAATTTCTACCTTTCAAAGCGATTCAAATCAATTGGCATATGCCAATAATAACATCGGTAGGCTTTTGTTCGACCAAGGTATTTTATCTAAATCATTTCCCTATTACGTAGAAGCGTTGAAAATATTTTCAGCTACCAATGATCAATCGGGTATTGCTTACGTAAAGCAAAGCTTGGGCGATTTATATCAACTTCAACGAGATTATGCAAAAGCAGAGCAATCGCTAAAGGAAGCATTAGTTATTCGCCTGAAGCTAAAAAAGCCACGCGATATTGCCTCGGCATTTGCTCAACTGGGAAGCCTTTATTTGAATATGGGCAACGTAGAGAAGTCTACTTTTTACTTTCTAAAATCGGATTCGGGATATCATAAAATTAACGATGCCATCAATCTGGCACGTACAAAAATATTGTTGGCTGGTAACTATTTGGCTCAAGGTAAAATAGATCAAGCTAAACGGGTGGGCGAAATAGGTTTTGAGTATATCGAGAAAACAGCAAACGTAAGAAGGTTACCCGAAGCGCATTTGCTGATGGGTAAGATATATTTGGCCGAGAAGAAATACTTGCGAGCACGACAAGAATTTAGCAATGCACTTATGCTTTCTAAGGCAAGCCAACAATCATCTTTTCAGCTAGAGTCGTACTATTTGTTGGCGCAAGTCTCTAAACTGTTGGCCAATAAGCAAGATGAGATCAGTAATATGAATAACTATTTAGTGCTTAAAGATTCTATTGAAGATTTGGACTTAGCACGAAAAGTAGAGCGACTTCAGTTTGAATTGCAAATAGAAACGAAGGACAGGGAGAATGAACTTTTAAAATTAAAACAAGCAAAGACTGAGGCTGTACTGGGCTATCAAAAACTGGTTAATATCTTTGGGGCGGTGGTTATTTTATTTTTATCGGTGATGGCCATTGCTTCGTGGCAGGTTAGTAAACGCAGGAAGCAAAATAATTTGAAATTGGAACTACAGAACAATGCCATTGTAAAAAAACAGCGTGAAATTGATGAGCAGAACGAAGAGCTTTCTGCGCGCAATCAATCGCTAATCGAATTAAATCACGAAAAAGATACCTTAATGAGTATTGTGGCCCATGATTTGAAATCGCCACTCAGTAGAATTAACGGCCTTTTACAATTAGTAGAGGTAGATGGTGCGTTGAACGATAACCAACATCAATACATACGGAAAATAAAAGAAGCCACCAAAGCAGGCACTGGCTTGATCCGGGATTTACTCGATGTACATGAAATGGAAGAATCAGGCAATATGCCCGTGATGGAAAAATTTGATCTAGCAAGTTTGCTTAGAGAAAGTATTTCGTTACAGCAGGAGAATGCTAATTCCAAAATGATTACGCTAGAGCAGTCGATTCCCTCTTTTTTGCACATGGTTTCAGATTGGGTTTACATTCATCGCATTGTTGAAAACCTTCTTTCCAATGCAATCAAGTTTTCATCCTATGGAAGCAGCGTAACAGTGACTCTTCACGAAGAAAATTATTTTGTAATTTTTTCGGTAAAAGATCAAGGCCCAGGATTTACAGAAGTAGACCAAGTTAATATCTATAAAAAGTTTAAACGCCTCAGCGCAAAGCCCACTGCTTCTGAAAGCTCGAATGGGCTAGGCTTGGCAATTGTGAAAATATTGGTCGATCGATTAGAGGGAACCATTCAATTAAATACTGCACCGCATAAGGGAAGTGAGTTTATTGTTTCACTTCCTTTGAAGGCTTAATCAACTATCATAAATTCCTCAAACTCTCCTCCAGCGACTTTATCTTCGCCTCTGCATCTGCTTTTTTCTTTCGTTCCAACGCAACTACTTCTGGCTTGGCACTGGCAATGAATTTTTCATTCAATAATTTTTTATCAAGCACTACAATGAACCCTTTTTGATATTCTATTTCTTTCAAAATGGCTTCGCGTTCTTTCTCTACATCTATCTTGCCTTCCATCGGTATGTAAAACTCCAGCGTGCCTACTAAAAAGTTAGTAGCGCTTGCAATTTTTTCATTGGTGAAGCTCAACTCGCTTAAGTTCGATAGCTTTTTGATTACCGAAGCGAAAGAATCAATTTGTTTTTTGCACTCGGCATTGCCAATCAACTTTAGCGCTTCTTTTGGTGAAATGCCTTTCGCATTGCGGGTGTTGCGTACTTGGGTTACAACATCAAATCCCAGCGCGGCATCTTTGATGATTGCTTTATTGAAAGTGGTTGCTTTCGGCCACGCTTCCACAATGATGCACTCTTTTTCTTTCCGCTCTTTCAACTCATGCCAAAGTTCTTCGGTGATGAACGGCATAAACGGATGAAGTATCTTCAACAAATTCTCAAAATAAGAAATCGTTTTGTGATAGGTTGTTTCGTCAATTGGTTTGCCAAACTCGGGCTTCACAATTTCCAAATACCACGCACAGAAATCATCCCAGACCAATTTGTACGTGGTGTGCAGCGCATCCGATATTCTGAATTTCGAAAAATGGTCTTCCAACTCTATCAGCGATTGGTTCATCTTCGCCTCAAACCACTCAATAGCAATTTTATTTTCCGCAGGTTGTATTTCCTCCCCTCTCCTTTGGAGAGGGGTCGGGTCTGCCTGCCGGACAGGCAGGGGTGAGGTCGACCAACTCTTCACCAACCGAAATGCATTCCAGATCTTATTCGAAAAATTTCTTCCTTGCTCACACAACTTCTCATCAAACAACAAATCATTCCCCGCAGGCGAACTGAAAAGCATACCCGTTCGCACCCCATCCGCTCCGTGATTTTTTATCAACTCCAGCGGGTCAGGCGAATTCCCCAAGCTCTTCGACATTTTTCTGCCTTGCTTGTCGCGCACGATGCCCGTGAGATACACATTTTTAAAAGGCATCTCCCCACGATACTCATAACCAATCAAAATCATCCGCGCCACCCAAAAGAACAAAATCTCCGGTGCCGTAATCAAATCGTTGGTAGGGTAGTAGTAATTTAAATCAGCGTTGCCTTTGTTTTTACTATCGCTAAAAATGGTCGGATCAAAAACCGAAATCGGCCACAAGCAGCTAGAGAACCAAGTGTCGAGCACATCCTCATCTTGCTTGATGTCTTGAATCTTGATTTCTGAATTTTGCCTGCCTGCCGGCAAGGCAGGATTTGTGAATTTTGAATGCGCCTCAGTGCTCGTCTTCGCTACCACATAACTCCCATCCGGTGCGTACCATGCGGGTATGCGCTGTCCCCACCACAACTGCCGCGAAATGCACCAGTCGCGCACGTTCTCCATCCAGTGCTTGTAGGTGTTTTTAAACTTCGCAGGAATTAGTTGAATGTTGTCGTTCATCACATTCTCCAGCGCAGGCTTGGTGATGTCCTTCATCTTCACAAACCACTGCAGCGACAAGCGCGGCTCAATCACCGCATCCGTCCGCTCCGAGTGGCCGACATTGCTTTTGTAATCTTCGACTTTTGAAATAAATCCTTTCTCCTCCAGTTCCTTCGCAATCTTTTTGCGTGCAATGAAGCGGTCTTCGCCAATGTAAATTTTAGCCAACGCATTCAGCGTTCCATCCTCATTCAAAATATCAATCACTTCCAATTGATGCTTCAACCCCAACTCATAGTCGTTCAAGTCGTGCGCAGGCGTTACCTTCAAGCAACCCGTACCGAAGTCCATCGCTACATACTCATCTTCAATGATTGGTATCGCGCGGTCAATCAACGGAATCAACACCTTCTTTCCTTTCAAGTGTTTGTAACGTTCATCGTTCGGGTTGATGCACACCGCGCTATCGGCCATGATGGTTTCAGGCCGCGTGGTGGCAATCGTCACAAACTCACTGCTGCCCTCAATCGCATACTTAATGAAGTACAACTTCGAGTTCACATCTTTGTAATTCACTTCGTCATCCGATAGAGCCGTCTTGCCCACCGGGTCCCAGTTCACCATCCGCTTGCCGCGATAGATGTACCCTTTTTTATGCAAGTCAATAAACACATCCGTCACCGCCTCCGTCATGGGCGCATCCATCGTAAACTTCGTCCGCTCCCAATCGCACGAGGCCCCCAGTTTTTTCAACTGCTCTAAAATGATGCCCCCGTATTTTTCTTTCCATTCCCACGCATACTTCAAAAACTCCTCGCGCCCGATGTCCGATTTTTTTATTCCCCGCTCTTTCAACATCGCCACCACGCGCGCCTCCGTGGCAATAGAAGCGTGATCCGTGCCAGGAACCCAGCACGCCTCTTTCCCCTCCATGCGCGCCTTGCGGATCAGCACATCTTGAATGGTGTTGTTGAGCATGTGCCCCATGTGCAGCACACCCGTCACATTAGGCGGAGGGATCACGATTGTATAAGGCTCTTTGTTCGGGTTCGGCTCCGAATGAAAAAAACCTTTCTCCATCCAGTACCGATACCATTTGTCTTCTACTTCCGCGGGGCTGTATTTGGTTGCAAGTTCCATTTGACGATTAAAATAAGACGGCAAAAATAAGAAATAAGAGTGGACGAGCGATAGGTATTTTGAATTCTTGGCGGCCTGCCGCGCGAGGCGCAGCGGCCACCGGGCTATCAACTGCAAGTCCGCGCCACGCACAACCCAACCCTTGGAGGGCTTTCCGTTTCTATCCCTTGCCGTTGCCAGTACGTAGTTCATCCACTTAATAAAGCCATAGCTTTAAGTGGTTGCGCAATTCCAGTTATGTTGGAAAGAATTGGGTAATGAAGTTGTGTATATTTGAGAGTTAGCGATGGATACAGAAATACTAAAAGGAACATTAATTTTAAAAAGAGAGGATTTTTTAATCCCCCTTGACAATATATTAATTGAGTGTTCAAACTCGGTCTATTTGGGATTATCAAATCTCGAAGACATCAACAATGTCCCTGAATCATTAAGCGGAGAGGACAATTTTCATTATCATAAACCCTATGGCGGCAATTTACCAATTGAGAAAAGAAAAGAAATTTATAAGAGATGGATACTGCAAAAAGGATTTGAAGATTTGATGAAAGCAGTGACCTTTATGTTGATTGACATTTGTAAAGTTTTAACCATCAATACGAAAATTAAGGACATCAAAACATGGGGAGAGTTCGTGAAAACGATTAACACTCCAGACTACGAACCGACAACAAAGCACTTTCCGCAACTACTTAACTTTGTAAGACCTTATTTAACTGATAAATTATTTTTAGAAGATGAAATCAATTCAATAAATAGAGTAAGGAGATGCCTAGTTCATAGAAATGGACTTATGACTCCTGTCGACTTTTTTGAACAAGAAAAAACCCTAAAATTAAAATGGAGATATTTTAAGCCGGTGTACTTCAAAGACGGGCAAGAAATTGAAATTAGACCACCAGTCACAGTTTTGGAAGGCGGTGGACAGATTATACCAATTGAAGAAAAAAAAGTAAAGGAATTTCGAGTCGGTGAACAAGTTGAATTCAACTTTCAAATTTTTAATGAGCTAATTATGACTTGTAAAATGTTTGGGAAAGAGGTTGTCGACAAGTTGGTATTTGAAAAAAGACAAGAAAGCAACTGCTAGTACATATTTGCACCTCGCATTTGTCGGTGTTCTTCACCGACAAACGTGATGAGCTAGGTGAGCAGTAGAAAATAGAATTTAAAAGGTATAGAGATTATTCGGTGTGCATGTTGGTGAAGAACACCAACATGGGTGGAGTTTATCAGTTAACAAGAAAAACTTTAAATTCTCAAAAAAAGAGAGTTGTCTATTTGGACTACTTGTCTTATCTTTGAATCGTGGAGAGAAAACGCGAACTTCTATTTTTTCGAGACCACTTCAAGGAATTCTATTCTGAGCAAACAACGAAGGTTCAAAAGAAAATACTTTGGACATTAAGGATAATTGAAGATTCAGACCGAATTCCAGAAATATACTTCAAGCACTTAACTGGTACTGACGGGCTTTATGAGATTAGAGTTCAAAGCGGGAGTGACATCTTTCGGATATTTTGTTTCTTCGATGACAACAACTTGGTTATAGTGGGTCACGGATTTCAAAAGAAGACACAGAAAACACCGGAGAAAGAAATTGATAGAGCAGAAAAAATTAAAAGAGATTATTATGAAGAAAAAAAACGTAACAAGTCTAAGTGAATTTATCGACAAAGAGGTTGGTAAGCGCGGAACAAAAAAGCGTGACAAATTCGAGTCAGACTATGAAGCTTTCAAACTAGGCGTACTTATTCAGCAAGCCCGACAAGAAAAAGGTTTGACGCAAGAGCAAGTGGCAGACTTATCGGGTACGAATAAATCATACATTTCAAAACTTGAAAAAGATTTAAAAGATGTTCGATTTTCCACACTTCAAAGAATCATAACTGAAGGCCTTGGCGGACATCTTGAGATTTCTATTAAATTTTAAAAAGTATCCTCATTCAACCGCTAATTCTTATAAATAGTAGCATGACCAAACAATTCAATTACAATCAACGCATGGACATCAAGTATGCCCATCAAGAATTAATAGATGTAAATAAAGTAGTGGAGGAATGCACCGATAAATGGTTCAATCAAATACTTTCAAAAGTAAACAGAAGCGTTGTGCGGATCGGCATCGTAGAAGGGGAATATCATTGGCACAAACACGATAACGATGATGAGTTCTTTTTTGTACTAAGCGGAAAGCTCTTTATAGACTTAGAAGACAAAACGCTTTAACTCAATCCCAACGAAGGAGCCACCATTTCAAAAGGCGTGATGCACAAAACGAGAGCCCCTCAAAAAACCGTTATGCTCATGGTCGAGACCGACACCCTTGACCCCATCGGGCAGTTGGCATAAGGTGTCGGTAGGTCGCAAGGATCAGATTAATTTACAGACCCATTACCGACAGCAACTAATTCATCCGTTACCGATTTCTTGATTATTGAGGCTTTATCTTCGTTGTCCGAGCCATTCAATTTGAAAACTATCGGAATGGTCATCTTCATTTTAACGATTTCACCTTTCGCAATAGCTGGTCTCCAGCGGGTATCTATTTGCATCAACGCTCGGAGGGCTTCTGTATCAACGGCATCGTCAATCCCTTTTATAACTTTGAAATCTGACATTTCGCCATTGGTTTGGATAACAAACTGAATATATACTTTTCCCTCTATTCCTTTTTCTCTTGCCTGTGTTGGATATAGTAAAGTATGAGATATGTTTTTGTAAAAATTAGCTAAGCCTCCCATAGGGGTTGGTAGTTGATCTACTATATCAAAAACTTCGCTTTCATTTTTCTTCAACTGTTTGGTTTTTCCAATAATGGAGTAGCTAATTCCATCACCAGTTAGAATGACGCTTAAGTGAGAAAATCTTTTATCCGTTTCAGCGTTTTCAAATCCTAATTCGTTCATTGTCTTTTTCCCTTCTTCATCAGCTACTATTACTTTTAGATCAAAATAGTATGGCTCAAGAGCTTTGAGTTCGTCCTTTACCTCTTGCGGTAGCGATTCAGGATTGACGGATAGTTTTTCTACTTTTTCTTTGACTTGATCTTGACAAGCCACTACAAAAAAGAACACAGGAATAATAGCTACCATCGTGGCCACTTTCCAATTTTGAATTTTGCGTTTCATGGTTTTCATCATGCTGATGCGTTTAAGTGTTAACGAATTATTGAAATGGTTGGCGAGCGGGTAATCAACAGACTGCAATGCCACCTTCGCCAAGAGGCCGCAGTACGTGTCCACATCTTTGTTCTCTACCGAGCGCGCATCGGCTTCAAACTCATGAAGCTGAACAAGTTCTTTTTTATAAATTTTCGTAATCGGGTTGAACCAGCACACTATGCCTACTACGTTTACCAGAAGAATATCCAATGAGTGCATTTTTTTTACATGAATGGATTCGTGAATTAGAATTTCTTCTTTCTCTGTTTTAGTAAGTTGATTCGCTTGACCAATAAAAATAAAATTGAAAAAGGAGAAGGTTGGTTTCTCTTGATCCGTTTCTGAAACAATATAATTTCGCCAACGGTAAGTAATGCTGGTAGCGAAAAGTTTGGCAATCGAAATGATGCGATAAAGAAACAGAATAGTGAGGACAATAAGTGCAAACAGATAAGTCCATTCAGCCATTGTCCAAATAGAAATGCTTGTATTTACTTTGGCCGACATGACTGAGCTATTTTCACTAATTGTTATTTCTGGCAACCAATAAGTAGGGATCAATCTGCTAATGGACGGAATAACTTGTGTGGAGGTAGGAGCCTTGAAATGAAAAAGTGGAAATGACAATGAACCGACCAACGCAGATAGTAAATAAGCACGCTTAAACACAAACTGAGTTTCATGACGAAGCCCAATCCAATACACAAACATGAAAAGCACCAACAAAATATTTGCCTCCAATAGATAATTGACAATCGCATTCATGGCTTTTGTTTTTTAAGTTCTTGCAATTGCTTTACTAACTGATCGATGTCTTGCACGTCCATCTTATTTTCTGCTGCAAAAAAAGAAACGAGACTTTGGAATGATCCACCAAAATATCCCTTCACCAAATTGTTGAGGTAAAAGTGCGTGTATTTCTCTTTCGCTATCAGCGGATGGTACTCATGCGTTTTGCCATACGCCTTATACCCTACAAAACCCTTTCGCTCTAGAATGCGCACAATGGTGGACACTGTGTTGTAAGCT
>JAAFHY010000050.1 GCA_013298505.1 Cytophagales bacterium | reverse complement strand
CGATATTACCATTGACTTATTGCAGCAACTGATTCCTATCCCATCGTTCAGCAAAGAAGAAGACAAAACCGCTGGGTTGATTTACAACTTCTTGAATTACCATCACATTCCGGCCAAACGGAAAGGCAATAATGTGTGGGCAGTCAATCAACATTTCGATGCAACCAAACCAACTCTTCTACTAAATTCTCACCACGACACGGTAAAGCCCAATCCCGCTTACACGCGTGACCCGTTTACTCCAAGTGTTGAAGATGGAAAATTGTATGGGCTGGGCAGCAATGATGCGGGTGGTCCATTGGTTTCGCTTATTACCGCGTTCTTCTATTTGTATTTGCGTAATGACTTAAAATACAACTTGGTGTTGGCCGCTACTGCGGAAGAAGAAATTTCCGGGACGGGTGGCATTGAATTGATTTGGGATGAATTGCCGAAAATAGATTGTGCCATAGTGGGCGAACCTACACTAATGGATATGGCCATTGCTGAAAAGGGGTTGATGGTGTTGGATTGCGTTGCGTATGGAAAAGCTGGGCATGCTGCACGTGAAGAAGGTGTCAATGCAATTTACGAATCGTTGAAAGACATCGAGTGGTTTCTGAGTTATGAGTTTCCAAGAGTTTCTGAATCGCTCGGCAAAGTAAAAATGTCAGTAACAGTGATTCAAGCAGGGCAAGCACACAACCAAGTGCCATCAGAGTGCAGATTTACGGTGGATGTTCGCGCAACGGATGCATACACACTCGAAGAAATCTTAGAAACCATTGAGCAAAATGTAAAATGCGAAGTAACCCCACGTTCATTGAGACTTCGCCCTTCGGGAATTCCAAAAGAACATGCACTCTACAAAGTAACTGAAAAATTGGGCATACGGATGTACGGCTCCCCCACCACCTCCGACCAAGCGTTGATTCCCGTGCCTTCAATAAAATTGGGGCCAGGCGATTCTGCGCGTTCACACAGTGCGGACGAGTTTATTTATTTACATGAAGTAGTAGGTGGGATTGAAGGCTATATCAAATTGATTGAAAGCTTATGAGCGAACGTGTCAAAATCAAGAAAACAGAAATTCTTTCCAACAACTGGTACACGTTGAAAAAAGTTACTTTCGACTATCAACATAAAAATGGAAACTGGATTGAGCAAAATCGCGAAGCGTACGACCGGGGCAATGGCGCAACCATTCTACTCTTTAATCAAATCACCAAAACAGTTATTCTAACTAGGCAATTTCGATTACCCTCTTACATCAATGGCAACCTGAGTGGTATGCTAATTGAAGCATGCGCGGGTTTGTTGGATCTAGATAATCCGGAAGATTGCATTCGCAGAGAAACGGAAGAAGAAACAGGTTTCAAAATTCGCGATGTAAAAAAGATTTACGAAGCGTATATGTCGCCCGGCTCGGTAACGGAAATTCTTTACTTCTTTATTGCAGAGTACTCAAAAGACATGCAAACATCAAAGGGTGGCGGAGTAGATGAACATGAAGATATCGATGTGTTGGAGATATCCTTTTCAACTGCGCTTGAAATGATAAAGAATGGTGAGATAAAAGATGGAAAGACCATTATGCTACTGCAATATCTGCAAATCCACTACACTTCTTTATTTTGAAAGTTCAAAAATTGCCTTCTCAATAATAGAATCTTTTCCATTAAGGGAATCCGCTTTTGTGGTCTGAACATAAAAATCAGGTGCGATGCCGTTGCTGATAAGTTGTTTGTTGGCATCGTAGATAAGTCGGCTTGCTACCCTGTATGTCCATCCATTTGGCAACTCTTTAAAAATCGGTCTGGTCTCACTTCCTCCTCCGGTATTATCCCCAACCTGAATCACTTGCGGAAAGGTTTTCATCATCAACAAAAAATCTTCTGTTGCACTGTATGAATAACGGTTGCTAAGTACAGCTACCTTGTTGTTGAACTTGGTAGCTCCTGATGGCGAAATTTCACCTGCAACAAAATCACCCAATTTTTTTGTTTCGCTGCCTACGCGGAATCGAGCAAATGAATACGCTCGAGTTTCATTGGTAAATCGACTCGCAATTGTCTCGCTGTTGGCGCTGCTACCCCCACCATTATTTCTGACATCAATGACAATTCCCTTCACATTGCCAAACTCTTTTATAATGGTATCGATGATAGCATATTGGTCAGACGAATTGCCAAACGATGCTATGTAGATATAACCAATTGAAGGGCTAATCAATCCGTAAGCTATGGCATTGTTGCCTTTAAAGTTTTTTAGATAATTGGTTTTTATCCAGTTGATACCATAAAAATAAGACGGGTATTTAGGGTACGGTGGAAAAGCAGGCACATTTTTCGGATATACATTCGTGTGAGCATCTTTCAACACCAAAATCAAATTGGTCAACACTTTGGTTAACTCCGCATTTGTTGTTGAAGGGCTGATTTGAGGACGATAGACATTGTAGACGGAATCCCAATTCACTTTTTTTGTTTCAAAGGCCGGCCAAGTAGTATTGACTCCTTTCCAAAACTCCTCAAATACTGCTTCAGGCGAGTTTGCAGGGTCATCACCCAAAAAGGTTTTACTGCAAGACATCAACACAAGCACAATAAAGCAATACACTTTCTTCATCCCTTGTTTATTTTATAGACCAAAGAAGTTACTACTTGATTACTGACATATCCTATCGATTCATAATTTGATAGGCGTGTGAAGGAGAATTGATAATCGATTCGAAAATCAAATCTGTTAGAAACATATTTGCTATAGGACAATCGTGAATTAACTTCCGCATAACTACCTAAGCTCAACCAATTTGTTTGTTCAGGGTAGCTGAGGGCGTAACCAGGTTGTACGGTTAAATTCAAAACCGAAAACCAGCCTTGAAAGCTAAAATAACTACGCTTCACTGACCATTCTAGCAACAGTGATGGACTAAGGGAAAAGGTTAGCTCGCCCGTTTGATTATTGCCAGTTGCTTTATTGTTTATCAAATTATCTCGCAGTGAGCCATTACCCAGAAATACTGCCCCGCCAAACAAAGTAACATTGTTTTTGAAGTTTTTTAACTTTCTATGGTAAGCGTATTGCAAATAACCACGCTGGTCACTAGTGGATAGTCCACCTGATGAAGAGCTTAAATTATATTCAGCATACTGCAATTGAACATGGTGCCGACTAACCTCTCGTCCCAAACGAAAATATAACTGCAATGGTACTGAGTTTCCCTTGTGGGTGTAAGGTGATATCAAATCACTTTTTAGCGAGTTAAACGAAAGTCCAGTGCCTAGACCAATTTGCTTAGTCGCTAAGATTTGAGAAAAGGACGTTGTCCATAAACCCAGTTGGAGAAATAACAATAAACCAATCTTGTTCATTTAATCAAGAGTAAAATAAATGTGAATGAAATATGGGCACAATCCTCCACTAAGCCAAATTCTATCCCTAACTTTATACGGAAATTTACACTCGTTGGATTCTAAAAATTAGGTGAAATGAAACTCTGGCAAAAAGATAAAGACGCGCTTTCAGAAGTAACACGTTTCACTGTTGGGCACGACCGTGAGTTGGATCTATACCTAGCCGCTTTCGATGTGCTTGGTTCACTCGCCCACACCCAAATGCTAGAATCGGTTGGATTATTGAGTAAAGAAGAATTGGCGCTGCTCGCCAAAGAATTAAAATCCATTTATCAGCAAATTCAGCAAAACAATTTTACCATCGAAGAAGGCGTAGAAGACATTCATTCGCAAATCGAAATTTTGCTCACGAGAAAACTAGGCGATGTCGGAAAGAAAATACACAGTGCCCGCTCGCGCAACGACCAAGTGCTGGTCGATTTGAAGTTGTTTATGCGTGCTGAAATTCAGCAATTGGTTGGCCAGATTGAGAAATTATTTAAACTATTGATTGCAAAAAGCGGGGAGCACAAAGACAAGTTATTGCCCGGCTACACGCATTTGCAGTTGGCTATGCCTTCGTCATTCGGATTGTGGTTTGGCGCTTATGCAGAGAGCTTAGCTGACGATTTGATAACCCTTGAGTCAGCTTTTAGAATTGTCAACAAAAATCCGTTGGGCTCTGCTGCGGGTTATGGTTCCTCCTTCCCTATCAATCGAACACTGACCACCGAATTGCTAGGTTTTGACGATTTGCACTACAACGTAGTGTACTCACAAATGGCCCGCGGCAAAACGGAACGGATTGTAGCACAAGCTTTGAGCAATGTAGCCGCCACGCTTGCCAAGTTGTCAATGGATGCTTGTTTGTACTTGAATCAAAACTTTGGGTTTATCTCTTTTCCAGATGAATTGACTACCGGCTCCAGCATTATGCCGCACAAGAAAAATCCCGATGTGTTTGAACTCATTCGCGCCAAGTGTAATGATTTGCAGTCGTTGCCTAACCAGATTGCCATGATAACCAGTAACCTCCCATCTGGCTATCACCGTGATTGGCAGTTACTAAAAGAGAAAATCATTCCAGCCTTTAAAACATTAAGCGATTGCCTCGAAATGACTGGTCTAATGCTGTCAGCTATTCAAGTGAAAGAAAATATCTTAGAGGACGAAAAGTATAAATTTCTATTTAGTGTGGAGGAGGTAAATAAATTGGTATTGGCTGGCATTCCTTTTCGGGATGCGTACGTGCAGGTAGGAAAAGCAATCAAGGCCAGAACATTTACGTACTCATCGAATTTAAATCATACCCATGAGGGTAGCATTGGAAATTTGTGCAGCGATAAAATCAAGTTGAGTTTTGAGACAACGTTATCAAAGTTTAACTTTGATAACGTAAATCAAGCCGTTAATAATTTAATCAAGACTTAATGAATCCGATCGCCTCTCGGCTGTAGTTGAGACATTATCTCCCCTTCTAATTTCAAAAACAAGCGCCATCGCGTCTCTACTATCTTCTCATCTGCATATTCTTTTGCGAGCGCAATAAAGTTTTTATAGTGCCCCGCCTCCGAAACCATTAACTCAGAATAGAACTGGCGCAACTCGTCATCTTGAAGTTCTAATGCCAACAAGCGAAAACGCTCACAACTTCGCGCTTCAATGAGTGCACACATCAATAACTTCTCTATCAATTGCTGTTCTCTATTGCCGCCCTTTTTTATCAACTTGGCAAGTTGCTCAACATATTCATCAATGCGAGCGTATCCCAATTTTAAACCACGTTTTTTTAGCTGCTCGAGCACGCGTTCAAAATGCGCCCATTCTTCAGCTACCATTGGCGTTAGCACTTCCACTAATTTCTCTTTCTCAGGAAATTGTACAATCAACGAAATGCAAGATGACGCTGCCTTCTGCTCACAATACGCGTGATCAACCAAAATATCTTCGATGTTTAAAGATGCGATGTTCACCCATCGTGGATCGGTTGGAAGTGTCAATCCCAATACGTGCTTTTCCATTACTCAATCAAAAAGAGGAATCTCAAAACCAAAATCAATCACATTCGCGACAGCAGGATAACCAAACGTAAGCATATATCCGGTTGAACTAAATGCTTGTGCGGCATTATGATACTTCAAAAACAATCTACCTCCTTTTATTTTTGCGTTTAGAAAAACATCGGTGACGGGAAACCCTCTTATTGTTTCTTTATCTTGAAGGTAATAAGATTGAATATCGGGTGCGTAACCGTAGGCTTTGTAGTCTGATTTATAATGCACATCTATTCCAATTTCTAATTGAAGTGCTCTCTTAAATAAAAAATTACTATAAGCGAGTTGCCCGTTTACGAATAACTCGGGTATTCGTAAAACATTATCATCGTTTTTCCAAATTTGTGTGTAAATGGCGTTCGTTGAAAATCTAAAGTTTCTAAAAAACTGTAACGATAATCTTACTTCAGGTGAAAACACTTGCTGGTTACCACTTGATTGCTTAGCCAATTGCGCGTTCTTAAATTCGGTTAGATAAATGTAATCGCTAAAAATGGTGTAGGTAAGTCCAGGGCTAAATTGCAAGCCGCGCCAGTTAACTTTAATAAAACCATTTACCTGATTGGAGAAGGAATTGGTTAAATTATTCAACCAATAATTATGGCTGCCTCGGTAGGCGCGTTGTAAATAACCTGGCTTCGATAGCGAACTAATAAATCCAGCATCCAGCCAAGGTGTTGAGAGGGCACCTTCCAGTTTATAATTGCCATCTAACAAAAGCTCTGCATCGCCCCGCAGTTCGCTGAGCGAATCGAAACGAAATGCTACACGCCCGCCCACATAATTTTCTACTAGACTTGAAGAAGCGCGAGGATCAAACCCATCCAACTTTTCAATCGTATTATTGACAGTTCGTACTTTATGGTAGAAATTATAAAACAAAAAAGCAGCGTTGCCTTTTATCCCCATTTCGTTCTGAAATGTTTTAAAAACCAGTTGATCAGAAACAGTTCCCGCTACAATTGTCTCTTTGAAATAATTAGATGTTAAATCAGATGCATCTGATCTGAAAATTAGTGAACGAGTATGAAAATCTAACGTCTGATAAACTTGAAATGGCTTTGCCAGTTGATAATAATGATGGAAGTGTAGGTTATGCCTAAAATCTTCAGTGTCTGTTTTGGTGAGCGTAGGTATCGCATCGTTTGAAAAAAAAGCATTGTAACTTTTGTCTTGCCCTCGATTTACTCCACCATTTTCTTTGATGATGTGTCTAATCCTTCGGTAATTAAATGCTAAAAAGTATTTTTCCTTTTTTGATCGATAGGTGGTAAAGAAATCGTAGTACTGACTGATGGTTTGGCGATCTGCAAATCTGCGCTGAATCTGTTTGTCGGCAAGTATGGGGCGATAATTAAATCCAAAATTCCAGCGCGGGGTAATGTTTCTGGTAAACTCAATATGGGTAGTTGCCCGACCATTGCCAGACCACACAATATACATTCGGGTATAGGGAGATTTGGTATCGTAGTAGCGCGGCTCTTTCGTGTCGTAGTAGGGATCGTACGAAATAAATCCTGAGGTGGCTCCAATGATAGTAGGAACAACGGGGAAAATGGGATTCATAGCGGTGCCTATGTTTCCTAAATCTTGATACTTATTTTCTAGTTTCTGAATAGGGGTCCAGCGATGAAAATTGTGAATGGAAGTATCTAGCGGACGAAGAATTTTTTTGTTGTAGAAGATTTCGTTTTCGGTAATCCATAACGAAGTCTTGGGTCCGTAAACATTTTTGGTAGAGTCGTTAATGATCTTTGAATACATCCGTTTTTTCGGAGCATTCGATTGGCTATTAGTTGATGTCTTAACAACCCGTCTCTTTGAAAGAGTGGAATCTTTCTTGCTGACTACTTTCTCTTGAGATGCAGCCATATAGGTGATACCAAAAGTCAGCACTAATAAAAATGAATATCTTATAAAAATCACATCAAAAAGTAATAACTATTTATGCTCCGCTTCTTGGTTTTGCAATTGATATAACCGATGTTCAATTGCTTGGCAAATCATCTTATCAAATTCCGAACCATTCTCTAAAAAAATGGTTTCGATGGGCAAATAAAACCAGTTGCCTTGATTGAGCAAAGCCTTGAATCGCTCGGTAATCAACTTCACCATATCTTTTTCTGTTGTGAGTATCGATATACCAGAAGCCGCTTGCAATTCGATGGAACGAATATCTTCTTCGCTATAAGCATGATGGTCTTCGTATTTAATATGCGCCACAAGTTGATAGTGATCTGAAACATGTGCCTGTAGATAGGAACTATTCGCAATTCCAGAAACCAGAATAATTTGATGCGTAATTTTTCCATCACCGAAAAAAGGAATCGGCTGTTTATAGTCCAATCCTGTAAAGAAAATGGGCTTCTCTCCGCTATAGCGTTTTATTAGTTCAACTTCGCCATTCATGCTGCCATCGCACTTTGTTACAATAATCGCATCTGCCCGCTTGGCACCGATTCTACTTTCACGCAAGCGACCCATTGGAAAAACAAAATCTTTGTAGAATGGCTTCCTTGCTTCGGTAAGCAAAATTGAAAACTGCGGAACTACCGATCGGTGTTGAAAAGCATCATCCAACAATATCACTTGGGGCTCAATAGATTGGTTTAGTAAAGTCGGAATTGCCAAGGCACGCTCCTCACCCACTGCCACCATTACTTCACTTCCAAATTTTCGCAGGTATTGATAGGGCTCATCGCCAATTGTAAATGCGTCATCAGCGGCAGTAGCCAGCCGAAAGCCTGTTGATTTTCTACCGTATCCACGGCTTAAAATAGCGAGTTGATATTTATCTTTTAATAACCTAACCAAGTATTCAATCATAGGCGTTTTGCCCGAGCCTCCTACATTCAAATTACCCACACTAATAACCATGGCATCAAAGGCAAAAGAACGCTTATGACCAATGTCGTATAAATAATTGCGCAGCTTAACAACTAGATTGTAGAGGCATGCCAATGGCCAAAGCAGAACTTTAAAAATAGACATAAGCAGTGCCGTAATCTTTCGCTAATTTTAAAATTCAAAAATAAGCAAACTATGGCAACGACCACGATAAAAGAAGTAGTTGATTTTCTTGAAACAATTGCACCCTCAGTCTATCAAGAAAGTTATGATAATTGTGGACTGTTAACGGGCAATCAAAAAGATATAGTGCAACGCATACTCGTTACCCTTGATTGTACTGAAGCTATTATTGATGAAGCTATAGCTAAAAGATGCAATTTGGTTGTTGCCCATCATCCCATCATTTTTGGCGGGCTTAAAAAACTTACTGGCCAAAATTATGTAGAGCGTACGATTATAAAAGCCATCAAAAACGACATCGCTATTTTTGCCATCCACACCAATTTAGATAACGTGCTGCAAGGCGTTAACAAAAAAATAGCCGAGAAGATTGGCCTCACCAATTTACGGGTGCTGGCTCCTAAAAAAGGAACGCTCATGAAGCTGACGACCTTTGTGCCGCTTGAGGCTAAAGAGAAAGTCTTACAGGCTCTTCATGCCGCAGGTGCTGGCTCAATCGGGAATTATAAGAACTGCAGTTTCCAATTAGTTGGAGAAGGCACTTTTCAACCTACTGGTAATGCCAACCCCGCACTAGGTAAAATTGGCAGGCAAGAGACTGTGCAAGAAGTTCGTATTGAAGTACTTTTCGCTACGCCCAATAAAAGCCACTTAATAGCGGCCTTGAAGAAAGTGCACCCGTATGAAGAGGTAGCCTACTACTTGCATCAGTTAGAAAACGAAAACCCCGAGGTGGGCAGTGGCATCATTGGCGAACTGGAAAAGCCAATGGAACTATTACCCTTTCTTACGAGTTTAAAGACCAACATGAACACAGCCTGCATCCGCTATACCCAACCGTTGCCATTGCCCATTAAGCGGGTAGCGATTTGTGGCGGTTCCGGTAGCTTTCTGTTGCCCCAGGCAATCGCGGCCAAGGCAGATGTGTTTGTCAGTGCCGACTTCAAATACCACGAGTTTTTTAATGCCGATGGTAAAATTGTGGTTGCCGATATTGGGCATTTTGAAAGCGAACAGTTCACAAAAGACCTTCTTTCGGTGGTTTTAACTGAAAAATTTACTACGTTTGCAACCACTTTTTCAACGACTAACACAAATCCAATAAGTTATCTATAAATAATGGAAAATCAGACAGTTACACAGAAACTTGAAGCACTTGTAAAACTTCAAACGATCGATTCAAAACTAGATGAATTAAAGAAACTAAGAGGAGACCTTCCTGATGAAGTTCAAGACTTGGAAGATGAAATGGAAGGATATAAGACCCGCTTAGGCCGCTTTGAAGGCGAAATGAAAGAGTTGGAAGAGGGTATAAAGAAAAATAAAGAAGGTATTAAAGAAGCCGAAAAGCTCATCAAAAAATATAACGAGCAGCAGAAAAACGTAAAGAACAACCGCGAATTTGATGCGATCACTAAAGAAGTTGAATTGCAAGAATTAGAAGTGCAGATTTGCGAGAAGAAGATTAAAGAAGCCAAAGAAAAGATTGAGGCAAAGAAGGCAGAAATCACTTCTATCGAAACAATCATTAAAGATAGAAACCAGGACCTAGATAACAAGAAAGGCGAGTTGCAAGATATTTTATCTGAAAGCCAAGAAGAAGAAAAAAGATTACTAGCCGATCGCGAGAAAGCCGTTAAGAAAATTGACGATAAAATGCTGAAGCACTACGATAGGCTTCGGAAAAGTTTGAGCAATGGCTTGGCCGTGGTGCGCGTGGTACGCGGAGCCGCAGAAGGCTGCAACATTATTATCCCTCCTCAAAAAATTGCCGAAATCAGAGAGAAGAAAAAAATTGTGATAGACGAGCACTCAGGCAGGATTTTAGCCGATGTAGATCTTGGTTCGATGGAAGAAGAACCAAAACCTAAAAAAGCAGCACCCGCAAAGAGAACCGCTAAAAAAGTTGCTTAATCTAGTTAAGATATCTTCAGTGAAAAAAGCAGGCCTAATAGCCTGTTTTTTTTTAGTATGCCACGCTGCGCTTGCTGTTGATAAGATTTGGCAGTTTAGTCCCGAAATGCAAAAGGCTTATCAGCTTGTGCTGAACCTGCAGCCAGAGCTTGCACTCGCGCAGCTAAACAAAATCACAGATAAAAGTGAAGAGCTTCATAAGCTATACGTACTTAGCTTAAATGAGACCATCGACATTCTGGTAACAGAAGATCCAAAACGGTTTGAGCAATTTGAAAAGAACTTTAGGCAGCGACAAAACTATTTAGATAAGTTATCCAATAGCCCTGAAGTACTGTTTCTGCAAGCTGAATTAAACCTTCAAAGAGGATTTAATTTGCTCAATATGAGTCAGGAGTTTAACGCTGTGTTTGCGATACGAAAAGCGTACAATCTTGTGCAAGATTGTTTAAAGAAATACCCTGATTTCTTACCCATCAAAAAAACAAGTGGTGTAATACAAGTAATGGTAGGCTCTGTACCCGACAAGTATGCGTGGTTTATGGGTTTACTTGGCATGAAGGGGCAAGTAACCGTTGGGCAACGATTGTTGTCTGAGTTGAGAAACTCAAAATCATCTCTTAATTTAGAAGCTACCATTTTATTCTTTACGGTAAAAGGTTTTATTAATCAGCACTTTGCCGAAGCTGCACAAGGCATGAAAGATTGCTTGAAAGAACAGCCCGATAACCGCTTGGTTTTATTCATTGCCATAAATATGATGATGAAAGATTCACAAGCAGAAAATGCATTGGCATTGTTCAATGTGTTAGATAAAGAAGCAACAGGACTTCAAATGTATTATGTAGATTATTTGAGAGGCGAGGCACTATTGCAGAAAGGAGAATATCAAAAGGCAATTGCATCATTTCAAAAATTTCAAAAAGGCTACCGAAGTATCAGCTTCAAGAAAGATTCCTATTATAAAATCTCACTGTGTTATTGGTTGCTGAATGATGAACCCCAAGCCAGGGTCAATTTTGAAAAAGCAAAAATCACTGGCAAAGAACTGGCCGAACCCGATAAGTATGCAGCCAAGCAATTGGAAGACCCCACGTTTCCAAACGTTAAAATTTTAAAAGCCAGGCTATTTACAGATGGCGGTTATTATACTGAGGCAACCTCTACCCTTCAATCTATTTCATTAAGCGAACTAAAATCGCCAAAGGAGCAAACCGAATTCTATTACCGCAAAGCACGGCTAGCGCACAAAACCAAAGACTTGGTCAATGCCAAAACGCTTTATCTGCAAACCATCTCAATGACCAAAGATAATCCTTGGTATTTTGGGGCAAACTCAGCACTGCAATTGGGCTATTTGGCACAAGAACAAAAAGATTTTGGTGCCGCAAAAAAATATTTTGAAATGGCTTTGGCATACCAAAAGCATGAATACAAAAACAGCATCGACAACAAAGCGAAGGCAGCACTAGATCAACTTAAAAGCAATAAGGCAAAGGGCTAATTTGCAACGGGGGCCAGTTGTTTTTCGCTTGCCTTTTTCATCTGCGCCAAATGAGCCACATCGTTGTGCTTCTTGATGGTAAACATTGTTCCCGTAAAATCCAGTTGGTATAAGCACAGATTACGGTGCTCAAAAATATCCATACTTTTCAGAGGGTAATTTAATAGTTCGCAAAGCAAAATGCGCATTGCCCTGCCGTGCATACAAATCAAAATTATCTCTTCATTTTCGTGCGACATGATGTGATCTATTGCCTTTCGTTGTCGAAGTGTAACATCTTCAGGGCTTTCGCCACCCGTTATTCGCTCGGCTGTATTTCCATTTTGCCATTGCTTTAGCATCCAATGGTAATAAGCATCCTCTTCGGGTGTAATCAATTGCCCTTCGTTAGACCCCCAACTTATTTCGTTCAGCCCTTCAAGCTGCTCATGAGGAATCCCCAACGAAATGAAATCTGCTACCGACTCTGAAGTTCGCTTCAATTTAGAGGTATAAATCTTATCAAAACGCAGGTGTTGGTAAGCATCAAAAAAAGCGCGTGCCTGAGCTCGGCCTTCTTGATTTAATGACGAGTCGATACCGCTGCCTTGCACTATCCCCTTTAAGTTGAAGTCTGTCTGGCCGTGGCGAATGATATATATTTTTTTGATGCTCAATTTCTATTAATTTGCCTTCTTAGTAATCGGGCGCAAAAATAAGGAAATACTTCTATCCAGCACTATTATGTCGTTAATCGCAACCGGAGCATCGCTCGAACTTTTAAATAAAATGTCGGCTAATACAATGGTCTCTCATTTAGGCATCGAATTCACGAAAATCGGTGAAGATTTCATAGAAGCAAAAATGCCGGTTGATAGCAGAACACATCAGCCGATGGGATTGTTACATGGTGGAGCTTCTGTCGCGCTAGCCGAAACATTGGGAAGTGTAGGTGCCAGTTGCTGTATCGATATGAGCACTTCGTATTGCGTTGGTCTGGAAATAAATGCAAATCATATAAAGTCGATGCGCAGTGGTTTTGCCATTGGGGTTGCTAAGCCCATTCATATAGGGAAAAAGACACATGTTTGGGAAATACGAATTACAAATGAACAACTTGAGCTGGTTTGTGTTAGCCGAATTACCATGGCAATACTAGATAAGAAATAATGGAGGTAGCCGAAGGAAGAAAGTTTACGCAAGCGGCCGAGGCTATTCATAGCACTCTCTCCACTAATCTTGAAGAAGGTGGTGCCTTTACGCTTTGGCGGATGCCTAATTCCACAGAAAGCACTCTATTCATTTGCAATAACGGTGTAACCGAAATAGCTGATGTATCATTGGAAGAATCTGCCCCAGGTTTTGTTTTTGCCCCCTTTCTTCCTCATCAAAAGAAACTATTTTTAAAGGCCGAACTGATTTACACATTCAAAGGTGCCGAAATTCTCCAAGACTCAACTTCCAACCCATCTTTAAGTAATCTCTTTCCTAAAAGTCTAGCGGAAACTAAGTTTAAGTTGCACATAAAGAAATCCGCGTCAACAAAAAAAAAAGCTAACTTCAAAGAAATTGTAATAAAGGGAATTAGTGAAATTGAAAACGGTGGGCTTGAAAAGATTGTGCCATCTCGCTATAAAGAGGTGGCGCTTAACGAACCGCTAAACATTGTTGAAACATTTTTGAAACTTTGTGCGAAGCACCCTTCTGCTTTTGTTTCTGTCTTCTCTTCTGCACATACAGGCACTTGGTGTGGCGCCACACCCGAACTTTTGGTAAGTATAGATCGTGAATCAAAATTTCGAACTCATGCCTTGGCGGGAACACTCCCCTACACACCAGACATGAATTTAAAGTCAGTTGCCTGGACGCAGAAAGAAATTGAAGAGCAAGCTTTAGTATGCCGATATATTATCAACTGCTTTAAAAAAATTCGTGTAAGAGAATACCAAGAGCAAGGACCCAAAACCGTAGTGGCTGGAAATGTGATGCACCTTAAAACAGATTATTTAATAGATATGAAGGAAGTAAACTTTCCGCAACTAGGTTCGGTAATGTTAAAACTCCTCCACCCTACCTCGGCAGTTTGCGGTATGCCGCATGAGCCAGCAATGCAATTCTTGTCTGCTAATGAAGGCTACGAACGAGAATTTTACAGCGGCTATCTTGGCCCTATCAATCATCTGCAAGAAAGCCATCTATTTGTGAATTTGCGTTGCATGCAATTGGTAGAAAATGGCGTACGCCTGTATGCGGGGGCTGGAGTAACTGCCGATTCTATTCCTGAAAAAGAATACGAAGAAACTGAAATGAAAATGAGGAATATGGTTACTGTACTTGCTAGTGAGCTAAAATGATTTTTCAGTCAAACAATCATACAATGATGACTGCAAGTCTTATGCTAAAAGCCGCAAGTCAGCTGTAATTAATCCAAAATATCGAACACATTTATTTCACAAAAATGAAAAAATTAATAAAAAAGTTTATTCCCGACTGGTTGTTAGAATGGTACAGAAATAGCTCTAAACTTCGCAACGTGAGTACCAAAGAAGTATTTACAGAAATATACAACAGTAATCATTGGAAAAGTTCTGAAAGCATTTCTGGACCAGGTTCTGAAATAAAACAAACGGAATCACTTATTAATGATTTAGGTAAATTACTGATAGATATGAATATAGTATCGGTATTAGACCTTCCATGTGGCGACTTTAATTGGATGCAGAAAGTTGATTTGTCGAAAATTGATTACGTAGGTGCCGACATTGTTGAAGAATTGATAAAGAGAAATACAAGGAATAATAAAGATAAGAAGAACCTCAAGTTTATAGTACTTGATTTAATTACTGACCCTTTACCTAAAAGTGATCTAATAATTGTCAGAGACTGCCTTGTTCATTTATCATACAAGGATATTAATAGCGCAATCAAAAATATTAGATCCTCTGGTTCCAAATATCTGCTGACAACTACGTTTACAAATTATCGTCCGAACCATAATATAGCAACAGGAAGTTGGAGACCCTTAAATTTGCAAGAAAAACCATTTAATTTTTCACCCCCAATACTAATTATAAATGAAAATTACACTGAAGGAAATGGGGAGTATAAAGATAAATCAATGGCTTTGTGGGATATAAACAAAATTTAACTACCACCAACACAGTGTAGCAGCAAAAAGGGTTTCAGTGGTAATTCAAGCATTCTGCCCCACTCAAACTTCGGTGATTCTGGACAGGCCACAAGCCCGAAATCCCTTGCCGCTGCTACAATCAACAGTTGTGAGCTAGTAAATGTACTTTTAACATTCAGGCCAGCATCATTGCAGCCTTCATCAAGAAGTAAAAATATGAACCGCCTTCAACCCATCTATGACATAGTCGAAATCTGCGCCAAGCAAGGTCTAACTCAAGCTGTGCTTTGCCCAGGGTCAAGGTGTGCGCCCCTCACACTTGCTTTTGCTCGCCACCCTGATACTACTACGAGAACAATTAGCGATGAGCGAAGTGCAGCTTTTATTGCTGTGGGCATCGCGCAACAATGCAATCGACCTACTATTCTGGTTTGTACTTCGGGATCTGCCACTTATAACTTTGCACCTGCTGTGGCCGAAGCTTATTATCAACAAGTGCCGCTGATTGTTTTTACCGCAGATCGCCCCAAAGAATGGATCGACCAGTGGGATGGACAAACCATTCGGCAGAGTGAAATTTTTGGAGGACATGTAAAAAAATCGTTCGACCTGCCTGCTGACTATGAACATACTGATAGAGCATGGTACATCAATCGAGTTGTAAACGAAGCCATTAATCTATCGCAAGAATTCCCGAAAGGACCAGTGCATATAAACGTACCCTTGCGCGAGCCACTCTATCCACTAAAAGGCGAAGAGATTTCGTTTTCAAAATCGATAAGGGTAATCCAACGAGGAGAAACCATTCCATCTTTATTATCAGAAGAAAAAGAAAGCCTATTAAAATCCTTAAAGAGTTTTACCAAGATATTGATCGTTGCCGGACAGCAAGCATACAATAACGAGTTGATAAGAACGGTAGAGAAATTTTCAAGAGCACATCACGTAACAGTTGTGGGCGATATCATTTCCAATTTTCATTCAATGAAGTCTGCTATTCGTTTTGCAGATTCTATTTTAGGAAATGGAAGTAACTCAGTAAAGGAATCATTAAAGCCCGATTTAGTGATCACTTTTGGCAAATCGGTTATATCTAAAAACTTAAAATTATTTTTAAGAACTTATAAACCGGCAGAGCATTGGCACATTCAACCATCTGGCATTGTGCCCGATACCTTTCAATCACTTACCCGCATCATCTACACAAATCCGAACGTATTTTTTGAAAGCCTTGTTACAGAAAAGCTAACCGATTTCGCTACTCAGAAAAAAGAAAATTATACAAAGCTTTGGGAAGCCGAAGAGCATCGCATCGAGCTATCGCACCAAACTTATTTTAAAAATCCTTCTTTCTCTGAGCTAGCTATTTTAAAAGGAGTCATCGATTCATTACCCCTTCGTTGTAATCTTCATCTGTCTAATAGCATGGCGGTGCGCTATGCCAACATGATCGGGCTTGCTGCGCAACAAAAAGGAGTGCACGTGTTTGCCAACCGGGGCACCAGCGGAATTGATGGTTGCACCAGCACAGCCGTTGGCAATGCGTTAGTCAGTGATGTACCTACCATTTTAATTACGGGCGACATGGCTTTTTTCTACGACAGAAACGCGTTTTGGCATAACTATAAAATGCCCAACCTCCACATTGTGTTAGTCAACAACCAAGGAGGCGCTATTTTTGGAATGATTGATGGCCCTAGCAATTTGCCCGAATCAGAAGAGTATTTTGTAACGCAACAAAAGTTAACCGCAAAAAAATTGACTGAAGAGTTTGAAATTGACTACATATTGCTCGATACATTGAAGAAAATTAAAAACAGTTTACAAGATTTCTTCAACTTTGAGGGGAAAATAAAAATTCTAGAAGTAAAAAGCGATCAGGCTACTGCGAAAGATGGATTCGATAATTTTAAAACTACTATCAAAAAAGGGTATAATGGCTAAGCAAATAAACTTGTGATTACCACTATATGAAAGACCCCAAACAATTCTTCCAATTCGCCAGCTATCTACAATATCCTTGTGGTCTATTAGGATTGTTTTATTGCTATTACCCTGTCCTAACAGACTTCAACGGAGTATTTACAAATTTGAGTGTTTATTTCATAGAGGTAAATAAAGCAATGGTCTTCTTCGGCTTGGGAGTCAGTCTTTCTACATTGCAAGACACAACCAAAGTCCAGAATAAGTTTTCTCAATGGGTTTATGATAGTCCTCGAAGAACTACTTTCTTTTTGGGATTGATGACTTTTCTAATTTTGCTTTTTCTTATTTTAGGAATGGTCGGAATGTTTGGATCAAATAAATACTTACAAGAACTCTCCTTCGGTCTCATCTCGCTTGGAGTTGGCTATGTTGGACTGCTAAAAGCCGCAATTGAGATGGCTGACTACCAAAGAAAGAACCAGCTTGCAGATAAAAATGAGCCAACACAAGATTCATCAGTAGCAATTAGATAAAAAAAATTTTGACCAAATAAAAATAGATAATAAAAGGATATGACTCTAAAATACGATTGGAAACCCGTTATTGAATACCAAGAAATATTGTTTCACAAGTACAATGGCATTGCACGGATAAGTATTAACCGTCCTCGTGTACACAATGCCTTTACACCGCTCACGGTGAAAGAAATGATTGATGCGATGAATATCTGTCGCGAAGATCCCGAAGTAGGTGTAATTATTTTAACAGGTGAAGGAGGCAAAGCATTTTGTAGCGGAGGTGATCAAAGTGTGCGCGGTCATGGCGGCTATGTAGGTGATGATACTGTTCCCCGACTAAACGTACTAGATCTGCAAAAATTAATTCGCTCCAGTTCTAAACCAGTGATCGCTGCCGTGGCAGGTTGGGCAATTGGTGGCGGGCACGTGCTGCATGTGGTGTGTGACTTAACCATAGCGGCAGAAAATGCACGGTTTGGTCAGACGGGGCCAATAGTAGGTAGCTTTGATGGAGGCTTTGGTGCATCTTATCTGGCAAGGATTGTTGGTCAAAAGAAAGCAAGAGAGATCTGGTATCTGTGTGACCAATACGATGCGAAGGAAGCACTTGACATGGGGCTGGTTAACAAAGTAGTGCCATTAGAAAAACTGGAAGAGACCTATGTGGAGTGGGCCAATAAGATCTTAAAGAAAAGTCCGCTGGCTATTCGGATGCTGAAGTGTTCTTTGAATGCAGAGCTAGATGGACAAGCGGGTATTCAGGAACTGGCAGGTAATGCTACGCTACTTTATTATTTAAGTGATGAAGCCAAAGAGGGTAAGAATGCCTTTTTAGAAAAGCGTGAACCTGATTTTTCGAAGTTTCCCAGGTTTCCTTAATCAATTTGAAGATTAGACAATTTGAGAATTTGAAAATGGGGTGTCGGTTTCGCACTAACCTAATAATATCTTCCAGGCGGCATCGACATTTCCTTCAGCCAAAAAGCGCTGAGCTAGTTGATGCTTTTTATCCGTAGCCTGACCTGAGCTTTCTGCAAATTGATTATTAAGTTTAAATTGTTTGACACTTTCCGCGTCTGGCAGCTTCTCTACATTCCCAAGCATCCCCAAGTCATTTCCGGTTAATATCTTGCTGTGCCGAATGTGTTCAGGAATCGCATCAATACCAATTCCTATTTTTTCATTGGGCTTGGGCACTGTAAATACCGCTTCTCCACTAGCGCGAGAATAATAGTCATTGCCCATACGAGCAACCGAATCCATTTTGTTTGGATCTACGCGACCCTGCTCATCCAAGACAGCATCATCCAAGTGAATCAACAGCACTTCGCAAATCACTAAATTGCCTGCCCCTCCTTCAGTACCCAAGGGGATGACCTGATTGACTTTACATTCAAAAGAAACGTACGACTCTCCTACTCTCGGTGGCTTTACGATCGATGATTTTACTTCGGTAAATCCGGCTTTGATAAATTCATTGACACCCTTAGGATACTCACAACTTGCCAATGACGTCTGCTGCACCATTTGGTAGTTCACCATGTTGATCACCACCTCCGGCACTTCTTGAACATTCTCGAGCGTATGCTTGGTTGTATTATTCCGCACTCTTCTGGAAGGAGAAAAAACCAGAATAGGTGGATTCATGCTGAACATATTAAAAAAACTAAACGGGCTCAGGTTGACGTGCCCCTCTCGATCGATTGAGCTAACAAATGCAATAGGGCGTGGAGAAACCGAAGCCTGCAAATAGCTTTGTAATTTTGGAATTGGAATTTGTTTGGGGTCGATGATCATTTACTTTCTTTTAGTTAAGAGACGAAAAAAAGAGGTAGCAAAAACAAGCAGTAAAATGCCCGGAAACAAGAAAACGCCATATCTAAAATAAACACCGGTATGACTGTAAATCCCTTTTGAAAAATCGTGAATCACTTTTGCCAATATGCCACCCGCTGCTAAAAACAAGATAAGAAGAAGCAACAATCCAACGCTTTTCTTGATCCATTTCTTCTTGCCAATTAGAACAATCGATTCGCCAATTAAAAAAGCGGTTCCCACAACAATCGATACGGTTAGCATTGCCCTTGGAAACGTTCTCAGATAGGAATACTTAAAAACCCATAGCCCAATCTTACCCAAAAAATTTGGTTTAGCTAATAAAAGTGCATCGATCACGGAAAGCAGAGCAATGATGATGAAGTATAAAAATCTCATCCCTGATTTTACAAAGCTGGCAAGATTTTTCCTTTGCACTCTCCAAACCCAATGCGCACACCGTCCTTTTCTGCATGACCTCGTAGGACCACGGTGTCTCCGTCATTAATAAATTTGCGTTCTGAGCCATCGGCTAAGTGCATGGGGCGCTGACCATTCCAGGTCAATTCTAACATCGACCCAAATGAACCGGGTGAAGGCCCGCTGATCGTACCCGAAGCATACAAATCTCCCACCTGTACATTACATCCATTTACGGTGTGATGCGCCAATTGTTGACTGACATTCCAATACATGTATTTGAAATTTGACCGACTCACTGTGGTTTCGTCTGACTGCTCTGGTTTGATCAATACCTCTAACGAAATATCAAAGTTCTTTTCGCCATTGGCTACCAGATAAGGCAGCACCTGTGGAAATTGATCGGGGCCTTTTACCCGAAAAGGTTGAAGCGCATCGAGCGTTACAATCCAGGGTGAAATGGTAGAACCAAAATTCTTGCCCAAGAACGGACCAAGCGGAACGTATTCCCAATTTTGAATATCCCTGGCGCTCCAATCGTTGAATAAGACAAAACCGAAAATATGATCTTCTGCGTCTTTGGTAGAAATAGATGATCCTAACTTCGTTTCGGTACAGGTGATAAAGGCCATCTCCAATTCGAAGTCGACTTTTTGAGAAGGGCAAAACAACGGAATCTCGCTATCCAATGGTTTAATCTGTCCTTTTGGGCGATGGATATCAGTACCCGAAACAACAATGGAAGATGCTCTTCCATGATAGCCCACCGGCAAATGTTTCCAGTTGGGCAGCAATGCATTTTTGGGATCGCGGAACATCGTGCCCACATTGGTGGCATGTTCTTCACTACTATAAAAATCGGTATAGTTAGGAATGCGAATAGGTAGCTGCATCTCCACTTCACTCATCGGAATCAACGCGATCTCACGTGCGGCCACATTCGATTTTAATTCATCGTTGTCATGTTGCAGCAACTCCGAAATCCGTTCGCGTACCTCTCGCGTTTTCCTTTTACCGAGCGCTATAAAGTCGTTGAGATAGCGTTGGTTAAAAATTCCAACAGGCAAACCAAGTCCGTCCAGAAATCCATTCTCATGAAGATAGACCAGATCAAGCACGTGATCACCAATGGCCACGCCCGCCACGGGCGAGAGGTATTCGGTTTTAAATATTCCGAAAGGAAGATTTTGAATCGGAAAATCTGATCCGACAGGTACTTCTACCCAGGATTTTAACTTTGGACTATTGGCTTTTATAGTCATCGTATATATGTTTAGGCTGTTTGAAGAACAATACTTTCTTCGTAAAGCCTGTCCGGATCAAAATCAATTTCGTCATTCCAAGCTACTGTTCCGGCAATCACTTTTACGTTTCTACATACGGATTCATCCATAAGAGAAGTATACACGGGAAAATGTAGATAGGATGAAAAGTCAAACTCTTTATGCTCGCCATTTTCAAAAACAATCCTGAGTCGGTAGGGACTTTTATAGGTAACAGATTTAACGCGCGGGTTCATTACTTAAGAGGATCAATCATAAAAACTTTGTTTCCTGTCGAGGCCAATTCCCAATTTGCCATTAGTTCATCCAAATGAATTTCAATCCAGGCAGACACGAGCTTTGCCTTATTTGAAGGCAATGAACCCTCTAAGATGTTTCCTTCGGGTATCTGATAAACTGCCTCAAACTCTGCGTACTTCACATGAATGTGAGGTAGCTTATGTTTCTTTGTGTCAAGGTAGTACATCGACACAATCAGACCATAAAACATGGATATAACAGGCATGTGACAAAGTTATCGATTTTAAATAGATACCTCAAGGTTGTTTCCGACTTGCGCAACCAATATTTTTGAGCAATGCAATTTCCTGAGGCCTTTCAAAAACGAATGCAAGCTACCCTGGCCGAAGAATGGCCTGCTTTCGAAGCAACTCATCAACAGCCTTCTTTGACCAGCATTCGCCTGAATCCGGCAAAACAAAAACCCTACGACCTGACAAAGATAGCTTGGACAGACTTCGGTTACTTCTTGCCGGAAAGACCTTCTTTTACACTAGATCCAACCTTCCACGCAGGCACCTACTATGTGCAAGAAGCCAGCTCTATGTTTTTGGAGGAAGCGGTAAAGCAAACAGTAGAGTTGACACGACCACTCCGCATACTTGATCTTTGCGCAGCACCAGGTGGCAAGTCGACACACCTGCTTAGTCTATTGAATCAAGAATCCTTGCTGGTAAGCAATGAAGTCATTCGATCGCGTGCTTCTATCCTTTCGGAGAATATTCAAAAATGGGGAAACGCCAATGTGGTGGTGACCAACAATGATCCCAAAGACTTCCAGCGACTGAATGGATTTTTTGATTTGATGGTAGTAGATGCGCCTTGTTCGGGAGAAGGTTTGTTTCGCAAAGATTCGAAAGCGATGGAAGAATGGAGCGAAGACAATGTAGCGCTTTGTGCGCAACGTCAGCAACGTATTTTAGCAGATGTCTGGCCAGCACTAAAGCAAGATGGAATTTTAATTTACTGCACGTGTACGTACAATGAAAAAGAGAATGAGGAGAACATGGGTTGGCTAATTCAAAATTCAATGTTCAAAGTTGAAAGTTTGAAATTGAATATTGAAAGTGAGTGGGGCGTTGAAGAAATAATTAAGAATGGGATTTATGGCTATCGATTCTATCCACACAAGGTAAAAGGCGAAGGCTTTTTCATCTCAGTCCTGCGAAAAAAAGATGAGGCGGAAGAAGTATTGATGCGAACAAAGACGCAACTACCACTGGTCTCTAAAAAAATTGCGGAGCGAATCAACGAATGGTTACTCCACCCCCATCAATTAATTTTGCTCGATGATTTGATAGTAGCATTGCCGAAGCAATTTGGTGCTGAAATTAATTGGCTAGCCAATAATCTAAACGTAGTAACAAAAGGCACAGCCGTAGCTACGCTCAAGCATGAAAAATTAATACCCGAACATGCCTTGGCTCTTTCGCTTGAATTGAATAGAAATCAATTTCCTCAAATCGATTTGTCATTAGATCAGGCACTGGCTTATCTCAGAAAAGAAACACCACTCATTGGTGAAGGTCAAAAAGGGTTTGCACTGGTTACGTATCAAAACCATCGGCTCGGTTGGGTAAATCTGTTAGGCAACCGAATCAACAATTTGTATCCTGCCAATTGGCGAATCCGTATGAGTTAACTTAGAGAAGTTATAGACCTTGTATTACCTCCACAATTCCATCGGGGATTGCAACACCACTAAAGAAAATTCCCACACAATATACCTTCTCATAATAATTTGCACGGCCAATCGCCAATGGTAGTGAACTCACCGACTGCGTGGTAAAAGAAATCGTAAAGATCAACATGGTCAAGAGTAGCAGCCACTGACTATTAATTGAAAATAGCAGACCTAGGCAAATCAATGAAACGACAGTACTGACCCAAAAAGTTTTTAGTGTTCCATATTTATTCACGCTATTACTGATCGGTAAAGAAACAACTGCTGAGAAAACGAGCATCGCGACCAATAGCCATTTTCCATCTAATCCATTGGTAAGACTACTCAACTTTGCACCGAGCAAGGACGGGAAATAGTTAAACAACATCGTAGTAACAAATCCTAAACTAATTCCACAAATCAATATAAAGCCATATTCAGATCGTTGCGTATCTAACTTGAACTCGGTTTTTGGTTTTGCTTCATTACTCTTAAACAAGCTCAGCGAATTTTTCTGCAACGCATATCCAGAGGCAAACACAGCAACCCCACCAATCATAAACGTGATGGGTGCACCGAGATAATCGATTAAGTCAATAATCACTGGCTCGAGAGAATAAACCAGGTTGGCCACAATGGTAAGAATCGCCATCGCGCGGGGCAATTTTTCTACGGGTGTAAACAACTCTAGCGTAGAGAGCGCAGGACTAGTAAAAATGCTCATGGCTATGAGCCAGAAAATGATCAGAATTGGTAAAATCCATTTAAACACCTCGTTGGGATTGGCGAAAAGCGTAAAGGCCACCGACATAAAAATCATGGCAGCAAAACTGATTCCTGCAGAAATAATGGGAAGCCGATGTCCTTGCTGAAACCGAAATCGATCTCCAAGCTTACCCGCTATTGGGGGCGTGATCGCCAGAATTACTCCTTGTACAATCAATAGCAGCAGGCTAAATTCTGTAAAGTTAAACTGAGTTAATAACTTGGGCTGATAGTTGTGATACGCAATCCAACCGATAACGATGGAGGCATACAGGGCAGCCAAACTCCACAATTGCTTCCATTCAATTTCTTCTGATCTACCTGATTCAAAACTAGCTAATGCATTCATAACTTATTGTTTTCAGATATAGTACCTACGCACACAAAGCGTTCATTGGATTTTATTCTGCCAATTTACATTCAAACCACCAACTAAACATCAATTTATTGACTTTGTTAGAGGTTAATTTTAATGGGTAATTGACTCTATGGTACGCGATTTGTCAAGCTACTGACATTTTAAAAAAGGCATTGACGCCTGAGACTGTAAAAAATAAAGTTCTT
>JAAFHY010000005.1:37898-94430 GCA_013298505.1 Cytophagales bacterium | reverse complement strand
TATTCGCCCGTGGTTTCATCCAACTGCCAAGCGCTGCCACCAAAAAAAGAAGGCCAATTGTTGGGAGGGTTTGCGCCTTTGCCGGGTTGCCAAAAATAAAAATCGCGATAGGAATTGGTAGTTGACTTCTTCGATTCTTGAAACCAAGGGTGCTCATCGGACGAATGATTGAGCACAAGATCCATGATGAGTTTTAGTCCTCGCTGGTGAAGCCCTTGCAACAATTCATCAAAGTCTTCCATCGTGCCAAACTCAGGTTGGATGGAATAATAATCGCTGATGTCATAGCCACCGTCATCATTGGGCGATTTAAAGATCGGATTGAGCCATACTGCATCAATGCCAAGCGATTGGATGTAATCTAATTGCTGAATGATGCCACGTAAATCGCCCACGCCATCGGCATTGCTGTCCTTAAAACTGCGTGGATAAATTTGATAGACAATGGCTTCTTTCCACCAAGATTTTGAAGTACTCATTATTAAATAAATCTGGCTATTGCTCTTTATTTTACATACCGCTCTGTATTCGGGTGAAACGTTTTCCACGAATGCCAAAACTCCTGATACGATTGAACGGGCGTCAACTTCGATCCAACAAACTTGCCTTCTTCGCACTCGCCTTTCCAATTCCAGCGTGAACCATATTTTATGTCTGTCAATTTTAAACTATCGTCCACCCGAAATTGGAGCGTATCGCCTTGCACGGTGGACATCCACACATGAAAAGTGACCGAATCTTTTTCAATGGCCACTACAATGGGCTTCCCGGCAATTTGGTCGTTGATTGCCTTAGCTTGAATCAATTCATTCCAATCATAGGCTTTGGCAAACAAACCCCTCGGCACACCCACCACCCACGATTTATCTTTCCACGATAAGCTATCTCGGCCTTCTAGGCTTCCCTCGATCGTTCCTTCATCGTATTTTTTGAGACTCTCGTACTGATCGTTAAATTTTGAATCGGGTTGAAGGATGTACGAATCGGGATGGCGATCGAGCCATGCGCGCAAGGTCATTTGCTCAGATGGAATCTCAGTAAGTTTTTTTCCTTTTGCCTCGCCAACTATTGCCTCGCCACTTGCTTGCCTCCACCAGCTTTTGGTTGTTGCATCTTCAAACATGGCATTGAAATGATCCATGCCCACCAACCTAAATTGTTCTGCTCTGCCATCTACCAATGGGCTATACACTCGACCTGTTCGGCACACGGTACAATACGTAATCATAACCGCTTCCCCGCCAAGGGTATCTCTTACTTGATGGTGATAGCCGATTAACTCGATGGGATATGCTTTCGACTTGCCATTTATTGAAATGCCGATGACCAACTGATTAAAAGGTATTTTATTTTGATTAGACGGAAGCAACACAATCGACTCGGGTTGGTAAAACATTTTATCGGCTAGAAACCGAAAGTTGAAAGCATAGAAAACAATTACCCAAAAAGCCAAGAGCGATGCAGCCGTCCACTTTAGGTAAGGATTAGAACCTGTAATGAAACTGAAAGATGGATATGCTACGAACGCTATTCCGATAACTCTAAAGAGCCAAATATAGTTGTGTAGGAAAAATGCCAAATCAATTATTTCGTCTACTTGGCTACCCGGAAACGGCATGATGTAATAAACCCTAGCTATTTCTACACCAATCAGAAGTACGATACCTAGTAAGAAAAAAATTATCTTCATGATAGAAACTAGTTTATAAAATTAGTGCAACTCGAAATTAATGTATCTAGCTGAAGTTCTTCCTCGCCTAACTGCTGATCACTCCAACTAAATTGCTTTTTAAATTCTTGGAGGATTACGTTTTTAGAATCCTTCAAACGCGCAATATCAAAATACAACATCCCCGACCTACGAACCACAAAATCGGCCGGAGTCAGGATCATTTCATGGGTAAAGCAAAACCAAAGTTGAGCCTTCAGTAATTTTGTTTGAGGATCTGGAGCCGCGATCGAATCTAGCTGGCTAATAATCAAATCAGTTTGTCTACCGTAAGTGGACACTAAATAGTCAGCTTGGTTTGATAGTTGATGCTTCGCGAGTTGTTTCTCAACATCGGCTTTGTAATGACTTACTTCCTTATAGTCTTTAAATTCTCCTCCGGTAAAAAAAATAGATTTTGTTTCGCAGGTATTTTCTCTTGCGGGGAAATGTTTTTCAAATACCAAGTCGATTACACGCTCGGCCATTTTTCGATAGCCCGTTAGTTTGCCACCCGCAATAGAAATCAACCCACTCTCCGATTCAAACAGTTCATCTTTCCGCGAAAGCTGAGAGGCTGATTTTCCATCTTCGTGTATGAGCGGGCGCAGCCCGGCCCAACTTGATTCGATGTCGCTTAACGTTAGATTAGCCGATGGAAAAGTTCTGTTTACAGCATTAAGAAGATAGGTAGCATCTTCTTTGTTCGCGTATACGTCTTCTTTAGTCGACAGATAAGTTGTGTCGGTTGTGCCTATGTAAGTAGTGCGACCGCGTGGTATAGCGAAAATCATTCGGCCATCTTCTACATCAAAATAAATGGCCTGCTTAATTGGAAATCGTTCTTTGCCAACCACAACATGAACGCCTTTGGTGAGATGAAGTCGTTTTCCGGTTTTAGAGCGATCTATTTCTCGCAGTTCATCTACCCACGGGCCCGCTGCGTTTACAATAACTTTTGCGTTGATTACAAAACTTTTGCTTGATAAAGCATCTGTAATTTTTGCCCCGCACACAATGCCCTGCTCATACATCAGATCGCTCACACAGCAATAGCTAAGTGGCATAGCTCCTTTCGCGTAAGCGGTTTTAATTATTTCGATAGTTAGGCGGGCATCGTCTGTTCTATATTCTGCATAAATGGCCCCGCCCTTTACATCGGTTGGGTCGATGAGCGGTTCGTGCCGTAAGGTTTGCGCTTTGGTAAGCATTTTCCGTTGGTCTTCTTCTTTTACTCCCGCTAGCCAATCGTACAGTTTCAAACCGATAGAGGTAAGCCAATATCCGAGACCTCTTTTTTCGTACAAAGGCAAGAGCATTTTTTCGGGTATGACCAAATGCGGGGCCAAGTGATGCACCGTGGCACGCTCGCTGCCCACTTCTTTTACCAAGCCAAATTCAAGCTGCTTTAAATAGCGCAAGCCTCCGTGAATCAGTTTAGTTGATCGGCTACTGGTGCCCGATGCAAAATCACTTTTTTCGACCAGCGCAACACTGAGACCGCGCGCAACTGCATCTAATGCAATGCCGGCACCTGTTATGCCTCCACCAATCACTAGCAAATCGACAGGTCGTTGACCTACTTTGTCGATCAATTTGCTGCGATGTGTAAAAGAAAAAGGCGTAATCAGCATACACTAGTTTATCGAAAACTAATCAAAAAAAGCAACTAAAGCGTTGATTTTCTTTCGTGCAAGCAGGCTTTTTTAAATTGATACCTTTGTTTAATTTGGCATAAATTTCAACTTCTGTCTAGTATGGAAATCTTCTTAAAAGCCGACACATGGCTGGCTCTCCTTACGCTCTGCTTTTTGGAGATTGTGCTAGGCATCGACAATATTATTTTCATCTCGATTGTATCTAATAAACTGCCCGAGCATCAGCGAAAGCAAGCCCGCAACATGGGTTTGTTCTTGGCCATGTTTGTGCGCATTGGATTTTTGTTGTGCATTACGTGGATAATGAAATTCAAAGACCCGCTTTTTGCAGTCAATGATATTATGCCAGATTGGTTGATCAAATTTATGGGCTTCCACGGTGACCACACTTTTAGTGGAAGAGATTTGATTTTAGGATTTGGCGGATTATTTCTGATAGCCAAAAGCACGATGGAAATAAACCACGAAATGGAAGGCGATGAAGAGGAAGAAACCGAGGGTGGCGTGATCAAGCGGCCATCACTAAGGGCTACTATTTTTCAAATTATTTTATTGGATATTATTTTTTCGTTCGATTCGATCTTAACCGCGATTGGGATTGTAGATCAGGTGTTGATTATGATTATTGCCGTAATGATTTCCATTGGGGTGATGATGTTCTTTTCGGGTGCTATTAGTAGGTTTATCCAGCAGCATCCATCTATGGAGGTGCTGGCACTCGGCTTCTTGATTCTGATCGGTTTCATGCTGTTCTTAGAAGCACTTGAGTTTGTAGTGCCTAAAGGCTATATCTATTTTGCTGTTGCGTTCTCGCTGCTCATAGAACTTACCAACATTCGGGTAAAAAAGAAGCGAAACGCCAAGAAGCCTGTGAAGCTGCACAAACAGTACAGCGAAAAAGAAATCGAAGAGGTAACTAAAGATTGATTTCTTGAATGGATTCCATTATTCATCTCAAATATCCCACCGGCAAATTTCAAACGGAACCATCGTACGAAAAATCGGCTGTTGATTCATTCATAGCCCGCATTGAAGCGCTGCCACAAAAACTTATAGGTGCAACCAGCACATTAAATAATATCCAACTAGATACACCTTATCGGGATGGCGGGTGGACGGTACGCCAAGTTGTTCATCATTTGGCTGATAGCCACAGTAATGCGTACATTAGAACAAAGTGGGCCCTTACCGAGGCGACACCAATCATAAAAGCATACGAAGAAAAACGGTGGGCAGAAACTGCCGAGGCAAAATTACCCATTGATCTTTCGCTAAACGTATTGGTAGCTCTGCATACAAAATGGGTTGCGCTCGCTAAAAGCCTTACGTTAAACGAACTTTCACAAAAATTTATTCACCCCGAATCGAAGAAAGAAGTAAGGCTCGATCAGATGCTGGGCATGTATGCCTGGCACGGTGAGCACCACTTGGCTCATGTCACCTCGCTGAAAGAACGCAACGGGTGGATGTAGTAGCAAACTATTCTTGTGATTGATGTCATCATACTCACCTCCTGCTCTATTATTCAACAGGCACCTCGAAACTATTTATCCATCGCTGGTAAGGCGCGTTGAATTGCCAACTGCCTATCAACGAGAGCGAATCACCACACCAGATAGCGATTTTCTTGATTTGGATTGGCTTAAAAAAGGAAGTAAAAACCTCGTCATTATTTCGCATGGCTTAGAAGGAAACAGCGAAAGAGCCTACGTAAAAGGAATGGCGCGAGCATTTTTTAATTTGGATTTTGATGTGCTCGCCTGGAATTATCGCGGGTGCAGTGGCGAAATGAACAACCAACTGCGCTTCTATCACAGTGGCGCTACTGATGACCTGGGGCGGGTGATTAATCACGCATCCATAAACTATGATTCTATTTTCTTAATTGGCTTTAGTCTAGGCGGCAACCTGACACTCAAATATTTGGGCGAACTAACAGGAGTAAGTACAAAGGTGAAAAAAGCAGTTACGTTTTCGGTGCCACTGCATTTGCACTCAAGCTGCCTACAAATTCTAAAGCGTAGTAATTGGCTGTATCATCAACGGTTTTTACGAAGCCTAAAAGCCAAAGTAATTGAGAAGTCGAAGCAACAATCATCGCTCGATATTTCTACCCTTCGTAAAACCAAAACCTTGATTGAATTTGACGATTATTTTACGGCTCCCATTCACGGATTTAAGAATGCCATTGATTACTACACTCAATGCAGTGCTATTCATTTTTTAAATTCTATCAAAGTCCCAACGCTGATCGTCAATGCAGCAAACGATCCATTCCTTAGCGAAGCGTGCTATCCAAAAATTACTAACTCAAGTGTTGTATTCGAAAGTCCCAATAGAGGTGGGCATGTTGGGTTCGCGCAGTTCAATCAAAATGGTTTATATTGGTCGGAATTTAAAGCTGTAGAGTTTACACAAAATGATTGAGCGATTTTCCGTTGGGATTCCGGCAAGTAAGTTGGCAAGTCACTTTTTGGTGGAAGAACCAATTGCCTTTCAGCCAAAATACAATGGCGCGCCTTCGCAGCTATTTCCTGTCTTAACAAGCGATGCACCTCAAGGCTTTTCTTATTTCTATTGGGGGTTGCCCCCCGCATGGGCAAAAGATAAATCAATAGCCGAACGTATCATTAATCTAAGAGTTGAACACATTCAAGAAAAGCAAGCGTTAAAAAAGAAATTGATAAAACACAGATGCGTAATTCCAGCCGATGGTTTTTATGCGTGGAAAAGAATAGGAAAAAAAACATTGATCCCTTGGCGATTTACACTAAAATCGAAAGAAGTTTTTTCCATTGCTGGAGTGTGGGAAGAATATGAAGACGAAGGCGAATCGTTTCATACGTTTTCGATTATTACCATGCCGGCACAGGGATTTGTGCTTACCGCCACCGACCGAATGCCGCTTGTATTGACGAATGAACAAGAAGCGAAGTGGCTAAATAAAGATGAGCATGATGTAGAGGACGTGCTTACGAAAAGCGTAGCCCTTGATATGGAAGGCTATACTGTTTCTCCATTACTTAATTCTATTACTCACGATAAGCCCTCGTTGATACTCCCCATGCCAGCAGCCGATCAGTTTGGTAATTTGACTTTGTTTGATTGATACATACTGTTAGTCTTCTTTTTCTATTCTGACCATTGGATTAACTGTTGACTCAGTCTTTTTTCTTCTCGATTCATTCCAAAATGCATCACAAATTTTCATATTGAACCACGCATCCAATTTATCACCTAACAATGGTAAACTTTGTTTAGCAGGCTCAATTAGCGAAATTTTCCAATAGAGTTTGTTACTCAATTCAACAACAACTTTGTAGAATTTATCATTATCAAGCCTATACTCTATTTCAGTCCACCCTCTTTCAGATGGAATTTGAAGAAAATTATATAGTATTTGCTTGTTGCTTAAAGAATAGTCGAGTCTATATTTTTCACCGTCTTCTCCGTCAAATGAATCTTGTAAAAAAGTTAGATATAATTTTTTATTGTTAACGAATACTCCTTTTACCCAACCATCATTAAGTTTTCCAAACTCAATTTTTTTTATTGTTCTTCTATCATTGTATATGCGACAATTGATATAAATCTCTTCATTTTGGTATTGAATTGTAACGCCACCGAAATATTCCATTTTCTCAATTCTTAATACATAAGAGGAAAAAAAATCATCTAAAAAAAACTCCCAATTTTTTTCCAATTTCAGATTTTTAATAAAAAATCAGACCTAACTCTCGCTAATACCTCACTCAAAATCAAAACTTCTCTTCTTCTTCTTTCTTTGCTGCGTCAATCTTTTTTTGCTCTTTGGCTGGGTCAGCTTTTGGTTTTTTCTTGAACATCCCTAGCAAGCCTTTCTTTTGCTTGGGTTGATCAACTGCTGTAGAATCAGATGTGGTTGCTTGTACTACTGGTGGCTTTACAGTATCCTTTGGTTTCTTTTTGAACATATTCTTAAAGAATCCGAAGAAACCTTTCCTTTGCTTCGTTGCCACTTTGCCCTGTGCGGGTGCTCCCTCCATGGCAATGCGTACATCAGGCAGCACGAGCACGTTTCTAAAGTACCACATGTAATTATCTTGCTCTACATTAAATTTCTCTTTCTCGATCGAGATTACGTACGTGCTATCTTTCGCCTCAGCTTTTTCAGTAGTCGAAGATGAAACAGACAATGTATCGGTAATGCTTCTGGCAGCACTATCTAATGCTTTTTTAATTTCAACAGAATCGGTCTGCTTTTTTGGGTAGATGGGTCTCATCTCTACAGTTTGCAAAGATCGCAAGGCCTTTTTATAAGTCCTTTCGGGAAGTAGTAGATAACGAGTCTTTTTAGTCCTTCGCTCTTTTGGCAATGCCGGCCCTGGCAGCACCACACTATTCGACCACGTAGAGTCGTTGGCTGGTAGGTTTAGCGTTTTACTGTTAGAGGCGAGTACCTCGCGAGCTTGGTTTTTGTTGGCGTTGTAGTAAACAAAAGTTTCCTTTTGGGTTGGCTTATCATGGATGAAGGCACTCTGATAGGCAGGGCAAATTTTTTGCTGTGTACTACAGCCAAAAAAAAGCCCTGAAGCCAATGTGCATACGATTAAAGCCCTAACCATCTAAAAAGGGTATACCTAATCAACAAAACTAAATAATTAACCGAAGTAATCCGAAGGATGTAAGAAATGTAACCAGATTGTAAATAACTGATAATCAAATCATAGCCTGTTCAAGGCTGCTAGTGTAGCTTTAGGGAGTGCCGCCACAACTAGATCGTAAGAGGCATCTATCCACGTAATCAGTTTCTTATCGCTAATGCTGCCATCCATTAAGATCGTATTCCAGTGCTTTTTATTCATGTGATAGCCCGGCAAAACCGAAGCATATTCTTCACGAAGTTGGGCGCCAATTTCAGGGTCGCATTTTAAATTAATACTCAGAAATTCATCTAGGCTAGTAAGCGCAAATATTTTGCCCATCACTTTATAAACCAAAGTGTTATTATCAAAAGGAAATTCTTCAGTTACTCCCTTCTTAGCTAAACAATAGCTTTGAAAAGATGCCAGCGTCATACCAACCGCTTAATGATCAAATAAAGCACGGCAGCTAAAAAGATGAGTATTGAAATTTTGTTTACACCATGCATCATTTTAATGTTGATGTTAGACGGTCGGTTAGGATCTTTCTTGCGGAAAAAATATCCGCCCACCTCTCCCATTGAGAAGAAGTCTTTGAAAGAATTTTTCTGAGGTTTGTTATCTGTTTGTGTCATAAAGATTGCTGTTGAGTTATTTAAGGGCATCTCTAAAAACAGACCCGTCTTTGCGAGCCCCGATAGCTATCGGGGCGAAGCAATCCCGAATTTCGTAGCCTAAACTGGAGATTGCTTCGGTCGTTCCTCCCTCGCAAAGACGTAAAGCTAGGTTTTTAGAGATACCCTTAATTTAAAAATAACAAATTAAAGGCAAGAGTTGTTATTACCAGCGGCACTTTAATCAAACCAAACCATAAGGCTACATATAACTTCCAACTTCTACCCACTAATTTCAATCCAGTCTCCCCCATCCTTAATCAAATTAATCAACTCATCTACAGCCTGGGGAGTGGGCACGTTGCGTTTCACCACTTCCTTTCCTTTGTACAAAGTAATCCGCCCGGGGCCTGAGCCTACATACCCATAGTCAGCATCGGCCATTTCGCCTGGGCCGTTTACAATGCAGCCCATAATGCCAATCTTCACACCTTTCAAGTGACTAGTGCGCGAACGGATTTTGGCGGTGGTCTCTTGCAAATCGAAAAGTGTTCGTCCACAGGAGGGACACGAGATGTATTCTGTTTTTGAGATGCGCGTGCGCGTGGCTTGCAAAATATTGAAAGCGGTTTCGTTCACCATTTTATCCGAACCACAATTTTCAGCTGCAATGAAAACGCCATCGCCTAAGCCATCAATCAGCAACCCGCCCATATCGGTGGCCGCGTACAGTTGCAGCAACTCGGGGTTCAAATCGCGGTAAGCGCGCCCGATGATTACTGGTACTTCACATTTGCTCTCCAGCAAATCGACAAATAACCTGCGCTGCTCGGCCATGCCGTGGTCGTTGTAGGTATCAATCATCAACACAGCAGTTTTATCTGAACTTAATTTTTGAATGATGTTGTCATCTAAATCAGGCAAGCACGCGTAAACGAAATTTAGTTTATCTGATTTCTCCGCTCCTTTTTTATAATCCTTGGCGGGAATGAAAGGATAAGTATTCGGTCGGTCTTTTTGTTGAAGCCAGGTTTTGTGATTTTGTACCAATGCCAACGTGCCAGGTATTTCAAAATCAATTGTATTGTCTCCTAAAAAAATGTAATCGCACGCCATGTCGGCAATGTTCCATTTATCTAACGGAACCGAGTACTGATAACCCAACGCAAACAAAGAGGCATGAGTGATTTTCTTTTTCGTAGAAAAATCGGCCATCACCCGTGGCACGTTGTGCCCACCAATGTTTAACACTTCATGTGAATGTCTCCGCGTGTACGAAAATGGGTCGATGGGATAGTGATTGATTTCTGGAATGACAATCGAAGCCTTGCGGTTATCGTATCGCCTCGCCAAATCTTGCGCTACGGGTACTTCTGCTTCGGGTTCTTCCGTTAACGAGACGCGAACGGTGTCGCCCAATCCATCTTCCAGCAACGTGCCAATGCCAACTGATGATTTGATGCGGCCATCTTCGCCATCGCCTGCTTCGGTCACGCCAAGGTGCAACGGATAGGGCTGAAAGTTTTCTTCATTTAATTTCTGCACCAGCAATCTGTATGCCTGCACCATCACCTGCGGGTTGCTCGACTTCATCGAAAGCACAATGTTGTAAAAACTCAAGTCTTCGCAGATGCGCAAAAACTCGAGTGCACTTTCTACCATGCCCAGTGGCGTATCGCCATAGCGGCTCATGATGCGGTCGCTAAGCGAGCCGTGGTTGGTACCTATGCGCATGGCCGTGCCGTACTCTTTGCAAATTTTTACCAGCGGTGTAAACTTCTCGCGTATGCGATTGAGTTCAGCCTGATAAGCCGCATCGGTATATTCAATTTCTTCAAAGCGCTTTTTATCAGCATAGTTGCCGGGATTGATGCGCACCTTTTCTACCAAGCGCGCAGCCAGTTCGGCAGCATTGGGCGTAAAGTGAATATCGGCAATCAGCGGAACAGTATAGCCACGCGTCCGCAATTCTTTCTTAATGACTTCTAAGTTCTGTGCCTCTTTAATACTCGGTGCCGTGATGCGTACATACTCGCAGCCTGCATCTACCATGCGAATGACCTGCTCTACTGAACCGATGGTATCCATCGTATCAACCGTGGTCATGGATTGCACACGGATGGGGTTATTGCCACCAAGCGGCACATCGCCAATGGTCACCTCGCGGGTTTTTCTTCGGCTGTAGTTGACGAGGGTGTTGCAATAGAGTTTGACTTGTTCTACTTGAGTGTTCAACATGCGTATTTTGAAAGGTCAAAGTTACCGAAAATTAGGTCTTGAGTAACAAGTTAACAGTAAGGTTTGTTTCGGAAAACTGACTTAACTTTGACTAACCAATTTTATCAATCTATCACCCATTTGAAGCTCCAATGAATATCACTAAAATCTCTTGTATCTTCACTTTATTGTTAGTTGTCTTTGCTTGCAAGCAAAAAGAAAATAATTCCATCACTGACCTTGAAACCATCAGCAAAGACAGTCTCTTCCGCTCTTCAATTGCTACAGGCAAGTTTGCAAAACTGAGCAGTGGCTATACCTACTACGATTGGAGCAACACTCAAGGTGATACCGTTCTCGTATTGGTGCATGGTTTTTCTGTGCCCTCTTACATTTGGGATTCTACCTTTCACGCAGCTACCCAACGTGGCTATGCCACCTTGCGCTACGATAACTTTGGCCGTGGTAATTCCGACAATCTGGACGTAGTGTATGATGTTAACCTTTTTACGAATCAATTACTCGAATTGCTCGATTCGCTTAGAATTACGAAGCCTATCACACTAGTAGGTCTATCAGATGGTGGACGCACCATTTCAGGTTTTGCGGCACAATTTCCCGAGCGCATTCAAAATTTAGTGTACGTAGATGCGGTCGGTTTTGAAAATTCAGCAGCGACCACACCAGCATCTGAACCCGTATCTGAAAAGGAAATTGAAGAATTTAAAAATAGCGACCGTTACCGAAATATGGCCAAAGGTCAGCTTAGTGATTTTTATGATTCTACGCGCTTTCGCGGATGGGATAAAAAATATGAAGAGTTGATGAAATCGCGTGGCTTTGTACGCGCGCTACTTTCTACAATTAAAAACCGCACCTCCATGCAAGAAGAACACCGGAAAATTGCCGAAGCGAAACTACCTGTGTTTGCCATTTGGGGCGAGCACGACACGGTAGTAGTATTAAATGATGTGCGCGACAATATTACCTCTCACTTACCCAACTCTAAGTTGTTCGTCATTCCACAGGCTGGCCATTTGCCGCACATGGAGCAGGCGAAGTTGTTTAATGAGATTTTGTTTGAGAAAATTATGAGGAAGAAACAAGCACGGATTTAGAAGTGCTTATACCCTGTAGACTAATAGATCCTCTTCACTAAGAACGATTGCTTATAATTACAGTTTTACTATGATCAACTTAACTATATAGCACAAACTTGGGCGAGGGATAGTAGCGGTTACCCCGCACATGTAGCATTGTGCGGTGGCAGTGCGGAGTAAAAGCGAATAGCCCGGTGGCCGCCTGCGCCTCGCGCGGCCACGCCCCAAAATTTTTCCTTTATCTACAAATCCCCCAACTGGGGTCGTATCAAAATTTCTTCTACCACACTACGCTTAGATAAACTGTAGGCACTGAAAATGGTATCAGCAATATCTTCTGGTTTCATCAGTCGCTCATCGGGCAGGTTTACGCCATCCCAACTTGCCGTTAGAGTAGCCCCAGGCAATACAGACGTAACGCGAACGCCATGTTCTTTCAACTCTTCGCGCAAGACTTTTGAAAACCCGAGTAATGCAAATTTAGAGATAGCATACGATCCGCCATTGGGATAGGCCATGATGCTGGCGATGGAACACATATTAAAAACATGACCCTTTTTTTTTGCCTTCATACTTGGCACGAGCACACGGCTGAGGTGATAGGCACTATACAAATTCGTGTTGATCATGCTTTCGAGTGAGCCTTCTGCTTCGTCTAGCACTGCACCGGGAATGAAGTAGCCTGCATTGTTTACCAATACTTCAATCGGCTGGCTTAACTTCAACACCTTATCACCAAAAGCTTTTACCTGATCTTTAGCCGACATATCTGTAACAAAGGTAAAAACAGGTACACTAAAGCGCGATTCAATGTCTTGTTTTAGCAACGCAAGTTCTTTTTCATTTCTTGCACAGGTTGCCACACCAAAACCCGCTAGTGCAAAACGCTCAATAATGGCGCGGCCAATTCCTTTTGTCCCGCCTGTAACTACTACTAATTTGTCCATCGAAATTTTTATCTTTGGGCAAGATAGTATTTCAACGCAACTCAATGAAGGAATTTGGTAGATACATGTTGTTTTTAGAATCGCTGGTGGTAAGAAGGGAAACCTTTATAACCTACTATCGCCTTGTGGTTGATGAGTGTATGCAGATTGGTGTAAAATCTATTTCGCTATTTGTGCTAGTCTCTACCTTTATAGGCGCAGTAACAACGGTGCAAACAGCGTATAATTTAGTAACTCCACTTGTACCTCGTTACATCATTTCGCAAGTAGTGCGTGAAATGACAGTGTTGGAATTGGCACCTACCATTATGGCCATAATTTTTGCAGGAAAGATTGGATCTAGCATGGCAGGTGGACTAGGTACAATGCGTATTACAGAACAGATTGATGCGCTAGAAGTAATGGGCATTAACTCATCTTCGTACTTGGTTCTTCCTAAAATTATTGCATGCATTTTAATGTATCCTGGGTTGGTTATTTTCTCAGGCATCTGTTCAATTGTTGGTGGATTCATCGTTGGAACTTTAACCGACATTATCACTCCTACCGATTATGTTTTAGGGCTTCGATCTAATTTTAATGATTACTCGATTACGTTTGCGATGATTAAGTCCTTTGTATTTGCTTTTCTGATCGCTTCCATTTCTTGTTTTAAAGGATATTACACAAAAGGGGGCGCGCTAGAGGTGGGCATTGCGAGTACTGAAGCTGTAACCTCTAGTGTAATTGCCGTATTGTTGGCCGATTATTTTTTAGCAAACCTATTGCTCTAGCAGATGATCAAAATCAAAAATATAAGTAAGTCGTTCAACGATAAGAGCATTCTGCGAAACATCAGTGGCGAGTTCGACAAAGGGAAAACCAATTTAATTATTGGATCGAGCGGAACGGGGAAAAGTGTTTTATTAAAATGCATTGTTGGCTTACTTCATCCTGATACGGGCTTTGCCTTTTATGATTTGCGAAATTTTACCGATGCCGATAAAGAAGTTAAATCAGAGATAAGAAGAGAGATTGGAATGCTCTTTCAAGGTGGCGCGTTGTTCGACTCAAAAAATGTAGAACAAAACGTAATGTTTCCGTTGGACATTTTAACAAAGATGCCTCAAGATGAAAAGCTTGACCGTGTTAATTTTTGTTTGAAGCGTGTTGGACTTGAAAATGTAAATACGAAAATGGCATCGGAGATTAGCGGTGGCATGAAAAAAAGAGTGGGCATTGCACGCGCAATTGTCAACAACCCCAATTACTTGTTTTGCGATGAGCCCAACTCTGGCCTCGACCCGCAAACTTCCATTTTGATTGACGAACTGATACAAGAAATTACTCACGAATTCAATATTACCACCATTGTTGTAACCCACGATATGAACTCGGTATTAGGCATGGGTGAAAAAATCATGTTCCTATACAAAGGTGATAAACTGTGGGAAGGCTCGAATGAAGACATCACTCACTCTGGCATTAAAGAACTTGACGACTTTGTTTTCATTAATAAAGTGATGAAAAACTTAAAAGGCAATAAGTTGGTTTAATGTAACGGAAAATTTTCTTGGCTTACTAATCGTTGGTCCACCCCATCGTTCGCTTCACCGCTTTCTGCCAACCTTTATACAAATTACTTCGGGTTGCATCATCCATATCTGGAACAAATCGTTTTTGGATTCGCCTGTTTTTGACAATATCTTCTTTTTTCCATAACCCTATTTGGATGCCTGCTAAATAGGCTGCTCCCTGCGCGGTCGATTCAATTACTTCGGGTCGCTCCACTTCTGCGCCTAAAATGTCGGCTTGAAATTGCATGAGAATATTATTGGCAGAAGCACCGCCATCTACCTTCAGGCTCGCTAGTTTTAAACCAGCGTCTTCTTGCATGGCATTGAGAATGTCTTTTGTTTGATAGGCCATCGATTCCAATGTTGCCTTGATGATATGATCTTTTCCAGTGTCGCGAGTCAATCCAAAGATGGCACCACGTGCATACATGTCCCAATAAGGCGCACCTAATCCCGCAAAAGCAGGAACTACATACACTTCATTTGAGCCTAAGGCCTTCATCGCAAAATATTCGGAGTCTTTCGATTGATCAATCAAATGCAAGCTGTCGCGCAGCCACTGTACTGCGGCCCCCGCAATGAATACGCTGCCCTCTAATGCGTATTCTACTTTTCCATTCAATCCCCATGCAATGGTGGTGATCAATCCGTTTTTAGAGAGTTGAATTTTTGATCCTGTATTCATCAACATAAAACAGCCTGTTCCATAGGTGTTTTTGGCCATGCCCGGCTCAAAACACGCTTGACCAAACAAGGCTGCTTGCTGGTCGCCTGCTACGCCTGCAATCGGAATATCAACTCCATTTAAATTCCAAATTCCAAAAGCAGCTGTCGAAGGATTTACTTCGGGTAGAAGGGATTTTGGAATCGTCAATTCCCGCAGCAACTTTTCATCCCACTTTAGCTCACAAATGTTGTACATCATCGTGCGCGATGCATTCGAGTAGTCCGTAACGTGACTTTTCCCATTGGTCAACTTCCAAATCAACCATGTATCGATTGTACCAAAAGCTAGCTCACCTTTTTCTGCTTTTTTCCTTGCCCCTTCAACGCTATCTAAAATCCATTTGACCTTGGTTCCAGAAAAATACGAATCAATGACAAGCCCTGTGTTTTCACGCACATAATCCGTTAGTCCTTTCGATTTTAAGTCTTCGCAGATGGGAGCTGTGCGTTTATCTTGCCAAACGATGGCATTGTAAACGGGCTCTCCTGTTTCTCGATCCCACACCACAGTTGTTTCGCGTTGGTTGGTGATGCCGATAGCGACAATGGATTTTGCATCTACACTACTATCAGCGATTACTTTTTGCAATACACCTAATTGTGTATTCCATATCTCATTCGCATCATGTTCTACCCATCCCGATTGCGGAAAGATTTGTGTAAACTCTTGCTGGGCAATTCCTACTATAGAACCTTTTTCGTCAAACAGCACTGCGCGCGAACTGGTAGTTCCTTGATCGAGAGCGATGATGAATTTAGGCATAAAGAGCAGGTATTAAGTAGTAAGACAAAAGACGTAAGACCGTTTGGTGAAAAACTATACGAACAGCGTCCGGTAAAGCAAAGCTCCAAGAATCCCACCAATGACTGGACCCATCACAGGTATCCAAGCGTAATTCCAATCCGATTTTCCTTTGCCGTGTATGGGCAAAATAAAATGAGCGATGCGTGGCCCTAAATCTCGTGCCGGATTGATTGCAAAGCCGGTTGTTCCTCCGAGGCTCAAACCAATAGAAATAATCAAAAGCCCGACTACAATTGGATTGAGTCCTTTTGAAAATTCATTGGCGCCAATGAACAACAAGGCCATGATCAACACCATGGTTGCTATGATTTCACTAATCAAATTAGTAAACGTATTGCGAATAGCTGGGGCATTGCAAAATACACCCAGCTTTACTGCTGGATCAGCGGTTTCTTTCCAATGTGGCAAGTAGTGAAGCCATACTAATGTAGCACCAACTATCGCCCCAGCAAACTGTGCCACGATGTAGCCAACTACGAGGTCGGACGCAAAGCTTCCGTTGATTGCAAGAGCAATAGTAACGGCTGGATTGAGGTGAGCGCCACTGATACTGCCAACTGCGTAAATCGCGAGCATCACTGCTAGTCCCCAACCAATAGCAATCATGAGCCAACCACCATTTTCAGACTTTGATTTTTTCAATGACACCGCGGCATTTACACCACCGCCCAAAAGAATCAACAACAGGGTTCCAAAAAATTCTGCTAGATAAGGACTCATAGAAAATTAGGTTATGTTCAATCGTAAAAAAACTAGTGACCTGAAGATGTCAGTTGCACCTCTTGGTCAGTTGGTTTTGCTTTAATCAATAAGGTAGCCAGCGCAGCCAGCAACAATAAAACTCCGGCAAATAAAACCGCGTGGCTACTATTGTTTCCCAAGAAATTTTTCAACACATAACCAAAAGTCACCGTTTGCAAAATCATTGGTACTACAATCATCATGTTGATGATGCCCATGTACACACCGTATCGCTCTTTTGGGATATTGCTCACTACCAGCAGATACGGAATCCCCATCATGCTTGCCCAACCAACGCCAAAGCCCGTGATTGCCGGAAAAAGTAAATACTTATTTCCAATGAATGGAAAAAGTAAAAAACCAATAGCAGCAAGTATCAAACATGAAAAGTGTACCATCTTGGCTGATGATTTTTTAACAAAGTAAACCAACGCAAAAGCGGATAGAAACGTAACGATATTGTACCAACCATTTACAAGGCCGGTCCAACTTACAGCTTCATCATACAAAGGGTTATTGACAGTTTCAGTAGTTTGCCAAACCGATAAGGCAATGCTCTTGGACGCATTTTGCCAGTAGCAAAACAACGCATACCACTGAAATAGATATACCAGTGCTAACTGCCACATTACTTTTGGCATCTCCAAGATTGCTTCGACAATCTCAATATTCTGTGCGAAGAGAATTTTAGTAGTAGAGTTATTTTTTACTGCATCCAGCACTTTTTTGAAAAGGGATTTATAAAAAAGAGACGGTATAAATAAAATAATCATCATCGCATAGGCAATCACCGAAGTGATGATTGAAATAAAAAACTGAAAGACCAGATGAGGTTGTCCCTGGTTTTTTCTTGCGATCTCGTCAATCTCTTCTTGGGTGGGCGGTATTTCGGGAGTTGTGTGCATGCTCCACCAAATAGTGCCAATGGAGCATACAGCTCCTAAAAAGAAAGAGGCAAACACCCAATTTGGAATAGCCCCCGTTCTTCCAATGATCAGCAATGGAAAAACGAAAAGCGAAACATTGGCTAGTGTTTGACCGAGACCTGTAAAAAAACTCTGTGTTTGAAAACCCGTTGGGCGCTGTTCATCATTTAACTTATCGGCAATAAAAGCCCGGTACGGTTCCATGGCCGTGTTGTTGCCCACATCCAAAATCCATAGCAACCCAGCTGCCATCCAGAGCGCACTGCTAAAAGGGAAAAAGAAAAGACAAATACTACAAAGCATCGCCCCGATAAAAAAATAGGGTTTCCTTCTTCCAAATCGAGGGCTCCACGTTTTATCACTTAAAGCACCGATAATAGGTTGGATCAACAAACCTGTAACGGGCCCTGCCAAATTCAAAAGTGGAATCTCATCAGGGCTTGCCCCTAAAAAATCATAAATGGGATTGACGGCACTCTGCTGCAAGCCAAAGCTGTACTGGATTCCGAAGAACCCCACGTTCATGTTGATGATTTGCGAGAAGGTAAGGCGGGGCTTTGGGACGGTCATTTAGATATCGTTAACTGATTAAAGTTGACGAAAGGAAATGAAACAAACAAGTCTGTTTGCAGACTGAGAGCCTCATAGTCAAATAACAAGATATCTATTTAAACTATTCGTGCAGCCCTAACATCTAAGGATAATCTAAACCTGTAAGATGAAACCAAGATTTGCGGTTTTGCTGATGACATTGCTGTTTAGTATCCCCGCCTTTTCGCAGCGCAAACAAGAACTGATAAGACAGAATGAGCACCGAAATCTTTTAATGCTTCAGAAAAAAAACAAGAACAAAAATGTTTACTATGAAAAAGGTGATGTGATTTCTTTTCAAATAAATGGACGAAAATCAAAAATTAAAGCGGAAATTATTGACTTCAAAGACAGCACTATTATATTCCAAGGCTTTGAGGTAAATGTCGATCAAATAAAGTGTATCTACATTGACGAAAAAACGAAGTGGTGGTTAAGATATAAAACTGCACAATTATCGTTTATAACCGGTATGGGCTATTTAGCATTGGATGTTATCAACACCGGAAAAATAGATAAAAATACGTTAGCTGTTACCGGAACCATTGTTGGCGTTGGCCTTGTTGCAAAACTATTGATCAGCAATAAGATCAAGATAAGGAGGCGTACTAAATTGAAATTACTAAAACTTTGAGATTTTAGTCAGTTTAGTAAAGCGATAGCATAATCAACATTTTGTCTCTACTTCTTTAGCAAAAACAATAATGAAACCTCTAACCTCCTACTCCAAGCCTTTTCCGAGTGATTCTCGCCCGGGAAAAATCTCGTCATCCAATTTTTAGAGGTATAGCCTTTTGACTTGATTACCTGATCTGCTCGTTTTTGCAACGGGGGATAGAGTGCATCCAATGTTTGGTCGCCATAGTCAAAATAAAGTTTGTGTGTTTTTTGGTCGGGCAATTTCTCCTTCATGTATTGAAAAAAGGCGTTAGGAATTGGATTGTCCTCGACTCTAAAAATACCCGGCCAGTGGGTGCTCAGACAAGCCGCTCCTCCAAATACAGTTGGATACTCGCAAATGGCGTACATCGAAATCAACCCACCCATGCTGGAGCCAGCCACAAAAGTGTTTTTCGCGTCCGTCTTAGTTGAAAAGTTCTTATCGATAAACGGTTTCAGCTCTTCTACCAGAAACTTCAAATAGTTATCAGATACGGGCTTAAAAATCTCTTTCGTTCTGCCCATCTTTTGCAATTGTGTTGTGACGGTGTCACGCTCCACTTGCGATAAACTCTCGTAGGGCTTTTGCGGAAAGTACTCAGGGTGGCGCGTGCCTTCCGAATTCCAGACCCCCACCACAATGCAATCTTGAACTTTTCCTTCTTTCAATAGCGTCCCCAGCACTTCATCTACTTTCCATTCTTGCTTGTTCCACATGATGGTGGAATCATACAACCCTTTACCATCGTGCATATAAAGCACTGAATATTTTTTGTTCGCGTCATAGCCATCGGGAAGCCAGATATCCACATTGCGAGGAACCACATATTTTGATTGGAATTTTTCTATGTGCCGTAATGAGCCGTTGGACGGTACTGGCAATTGCGCAAAAAGAGAAATCGAAATTAATGAAAGTAAGTGGAATATAACTTTCATAAATAATATGCTAAAAAATTACTTCCTTAACTCCAACACCCACATCGTTTTAACCGGCACCTTCACCTTATTTGTTAACTCAAACGAGTTATCGCCAAGAATATTTTTTGCTTTAGAAAAACCATCAGTGCGCTCGCTATAGTTTGCAAAGTTAACTTCCATTTCTTTTTCTCCAGTATTCATCACACACATGATCGTCTGCTGATCATCATAACGGAAATACACATACAATCCATCCTTCGGAACATATTGCATCATCTTACCTGTTTTTAGTGCCGATGACTGCTTCCGGTAATTCGCCAACGTTTTTACTAAAGTTTGTACGGAAACTTCGTTATCCGTCAAGCCTGCGCCTGTAAATGCATTTTTCTTATCGCCAGTCCAGCCACCCGGAAAATCCAATCGCACCCAACCATCCGGATTAGTAAAACCCTTCATAATAATTTCAGTTCCATAATACATCTGCGGAATACCTCTGCACGTTAGCAACCATTGAATTCCCATTTTTTGCTTTGCTACATTCTCTCCCACCACTGAAAAAAATCGACTTACATCATGATTGTCTAGAAACAAAACATTGCGCGTAGCATCTTTGTAGAGATAGTCAAAAGCAAGCGTAGTATACAATTTGTTCACGCCTTCCGTCCATCCAAATGGTTGTGTGAGTGCCGGGATAATTCCATAGTCACGAGTTTGAAAATCCGTTGCCCCATGTAGATTGCTCTTGAACGGTGCATCCACTTTGTTCTCCACGAAATAGGATTGTGAGGGTACGCCATGTACCCACAGCTCACCAAAAATGGTGAGCTTCGGATACTCTGCATACAGGGTTGCATTGCAACGATTCATAAAGTTCAAATCGTTGTACAAGTAGGTATCCACCCGCCATCCATCTACACCAAATTCTTCCACAGACCAAACAGCATGTTGAATTAGGTAATTGGCAACATACGGATTGGTTTGATCCAAATCGGGCATCAAAGTCGTAAACCATCCATCAGTCGTTACTTTTTTATCAGCTCTTGAGCCGTAGGGATCAAACAAGGGCTGGTCTTTATAACTTGTTCCTGTGTACGAAGGCCAATTATGAAACCAATCTTTAGAAGGTTTTTCTTTAAATAAAATATGATCAATATCTACGTGATTATACACAGCATCTTGAATCAACTTTAAGCCATTTTTGTGCAATGAATCGCTTAGTTGTTTATAGGCTGCAGGTCCACCCAAGCGTGGCTCAATTTTATATTGGTTGGTGAATCCATATCCATGCTCGGTCCGTTCCGTTCGATCATTTTCTAAGACAGGCATATTCCATAAAGCTGTAATACCCAAATTCTTTAGGTAATCGATATGATTGATAATACCTCTGAGATCTCCACCATGTCGATGATAGAGTGAATCTCTGTTAAGTGTTTGATCTCGCATACCGGCAATCTTATCATTTTTAGGATCACCATTGCTAAACCGATCTGGCATGATGAGGTAAATAAAGTCGCTAGAGTTTACACCCTGTGCAAAGGCAGAACCATTTCCCAGTCTGCGTGGATTCAATGGCCAGTTGAATTTGGTTTTCTTTTTTCCATCTACTCCAAAAAAAGTCACTACCCCAGGTTTTGCATCGGGTGAAATGACTAGATCAAGCGCCTGGTATTTTCCGTTTTCGAATAAATGGCTTCTTAAAACAGAAACACCCGAATAATTGACTGTAAAAATCTGCCTGCTGAACGTTGGGTCATTGCTTCGCAATAAAACCTGTACTGTATTCAGTTTCATGTTCACCCACCAATGTGGCGGGTAAACTTCTACCGATTGAGCAAACGATCCGATGGATAAAAAACAACTGGCGATAAGAAGTAAAATCCTCATGGTGTCTTGAATTTGTGTCGTTTTTTTGACTCTTCAATATACCAAATAATTATATTTCAAAAACCATTCTCAACGTCAAACCACGCACACAATAGTCACAAAAATGCGATGAAAATAAATATTAATAAGTAAGTTGAAAAGTGCGCGAACTTCTTACGCCAAGATACTTGTTTCGGGAGCAACGTCTTTCTAAATGAGAAACCAATACAGCAAAAAAAAAGGGTTCAGTTCAGAACCCAGATTCAATTGAACATCTCTACTTTTTGGTAACGATTCGCTGGGCAATCAACTCACCCACTGCTCTTCCTTGCTTCCCTCCTACCTCAAATGCTGGTCGGTAATGTATACCTCCGTACATTCGGCAGATTCCTGCTTCTTCTGCGGCCTGATAGAAGGATGCAAACTTTCTCGCGCCCATACCAAACTCCACTTCAGTCGAATCGGTAAACGCATAATTGTCACCAAACAATTTTGTTAGGGCAACGGAAGCAGAGGAAGAAATAACACTATGGCCGCTGGTGTATTCAGGAAACGGTGGCGTCTGCAAAATGGGCACCCAGTCTTCGTTGATATACTGATTGATGTATGTCTCGGGGCGGATCACTCGGCTTCTATATTTTTCGTCCCAGCAACTGATAAAGCCATCTACGAGCGACAATGAAACTCTTGTGTAGGCCTCTGCCGACTGAACCAATGTGGCTTTAGATTGTGTACAAACGGTTCGAGTAATATTTATCCAATGGCCGCCTGGCGAAATTTTCTTGGTAGCAAACATCACGTGGCCTCTTACGTTCATGGCAAAAGGGTTACAATCCCAAAAGCTAGCGATGGCGCTTTGCTCTTCGGTAGCATTCTTTACCACCTCAAAGACTTCCAGTGCTTCTTTGTAAAACTGACTTGTCTTCTGAGTAGAGAAGGGTGTTGGCGGAACGGGTTTGAATTGCGCTGCAGAATCGATAACAAAAGGCCTGATTTTGTTCCAGTGAGGTTCAACCGCATCCATGTACGCAGGAGGCGTTGGCTTCCATGTAGCCGGATTGTTCTCGATAGAGTACTTCGGAAAACTGCGTGATTGCTTGTAGTTATCTTTTGACGACCATGCTAAAATATGAGCCGCCACCTGATCACCGTAGGCGATTGAGCGATCGAAAACATCGTCAGGGATTCCGGTTGACTTGTACTCCTTCATGATCTGATCGATGAAAATATCCAAGTCTGCTTCAGAAAATATCAACGTTCTGCCAACTTTCAATAGAGATTGTGTAGCGGCCAGATCAAAACTATGTTCTTTGGAAAAATCTGGCTTTGGCACACTCTCCAATCCATTTAATTGACCCGCCAAGCTTCTAAAACTAGAGTCCTGCTGAATCGCTGCTTCATAGGCTGCAACGCTTGCATACGTGTATATTCTGCTTGCAACAGGCGGAGAAAAAATATCATGGACGATGCGGTCAGTTATCGCCTTCATGGAGCGATGAAGGAATTCTGGATTGCTGACCTTGACTTTATATTCAGTATTGTTTGCAGATGTACACGATCCGATGATAAGAATTAGAACTCCTAGAAAGTAAACTACAAGTGTCTTAGCTCGATCCATATTAAACTTTAAAGCTGCAAATAAAACAATTTACTTCACCGAAAAACTGACCTTTGTCAGCCCTACTCCTTTTATCTCCAACGACTTCCATGTTTTTGGGAGCTTGGTTTTTATTTGAGTAATACCTGCGTCCGAAATAGTTAGCCCACCGAATCCGTTCATCACGGCTTGTAAAAATCCACCCGCCCCTGTCGCAAAGTAAGGATTGGTTCCACCCGCTGTCTCAGCTAAAACACCAAAAGGTGGAACTTCGTTTGGCTTGTATGATTTTGCAAAAAGCTCGGTTGCTTTCTCCACATTGCCAATTCGCGAATAAATGGCAGACAACGCTGAATGTCCCATTGCCGGGCCTTCTGATGAGTAACGAGGTTCGTAGTATTTCAAATCTTTCTCAATTTGTGTTTTGTCGGTGATAAAGTCCAACGGAAAGGCGAGCAAGTTAACGTCACCTTGCTTGATGATCACACCATCATAGGTTGCGTTTTCTTTCGTTGTGCCGTCAGGAAATTTTAAAATAGGAATATTTTGAGCTACCACTTCCCAATCGGGGTTTGGGGCTATACCCATTTCTTTTGCGGCCTGTGTGGCATACCTCAATACTGTAATGGCCATCCCGTTGGTAAATGCGTTGTTGTCAATATTTTCTTGCCACTCATTGGCACCAATCACATTGTTGATTTCAAATCGACCAGGACCTTTTCGTTCTACTCTACTTGCCCAGAAGTCGGCTACTTCTTTTAGCATTGGATAACCTCTGTCCTTTAACCATTGCTTGTCTTTAGTTACTTGATAGTACTTCCAAAATGCCCAGCCCACACAGCCCGTAATATGCTGTTGAAACGGACCCGTTAATGCCCAGACGGGAGTATCTTCAGTGCCCTCAGCGGATGATTCCCAAGGGAACATCGCCCCCTTGTAGCCATGCGAAAAAGCATTCTGTTTTGCTGCCGCCAATCGATTGAACCTATACTCTAAAATTGATTTAGCAATCTCCGGTTGGAGCATGAGGATTGGTGGATACATCCACAACTCGGTATCCCAGAATACGTGGCCGTTATAACCTAAGCCCGACAATCCCATAGGAGAAAGGCTTAAGCCTGTCCCCTCTCTTGCGAACGAATAAAGATGATACAAGGCGAAGCGAACATCTTTTTGTGTTTGCAAATCCCCCTCAATAACGATGTCGCTCTTCCACAATTTTTCCCATTCAGCCACGTGGTGTTGAAGCAACCTTTCTGTTCCTTCCAATCGCGCGAAAATGGTGAGGCGTTCCGCTTCATTTAGTGGATCTTGAAAATTTGCAGTAGACGTTGCTGAAGAAACCACGCTAAACGAATAGGTCTCTCCAGCTTTTAAACTCTTATTGAATTTTGCGAGATGCATACTGTAGTCCCAATCTTCATGAATGAGATCAGGCTCTTGCCCATGGGGCTCCGAAAAAATAATGCTATTACTAGCCGCAACTGTGTGCTTACCAGAGGGGCTTTTTCCTACTGAAGATAATAAGGGCAACTTCACATGAGGCCGATCTATTTCGCTATATGTATTGCGCACATCGGCCAAGTGATTAGGAGCTTCAATTACACTCATCGGTGTCACCTTCACATCCTTCTTCGCTTTGAGCTCTACGATTGACATCGCGGTATATGGCAAATGACGAAGCGCCATCATCGAGTGCTTAACTGATAATTGATCGCCCACGTCAAAGGTTGTTACTAAAATTGCCTTCTTCATATCCAACGTTTGCCGGTAGTTGGAAATATCTTTCATCCCGATTCTCCGCCCGTCTACATCCAAATTCATATTGGCATGGTTGAATGTTTTGAGGATGTTGGAAACCCTGCCCCGCTGATAATAATCGTAAACACCATTCAACACTACATCTCTCACTTTCATAGGCTCGGGGGAAGAGACTAAGCCGACCATGCCGTTGGCTACAGTTACTCCGTAGTAATTGTTGGGGTTGATGGAGGTGGCGGAGATGAGCCAAGGGTCGTTTTGTTGTGAAAAAATTTCAACTGAACATAGCGACAAGACTAGGATAAGTAAATGTTTCATTGAGATATTATTTTAAATCCTACCACGGACTGATTATTCCTTGAAAGGAAGACATTTTTTTCCTTTTTGAAATTACTGATAACCCGAATATCTCGTACTTCTCCCTTCACCACAAATCCAGATTCTTGCGCATCTTTCGCTTTCCAATTGCCCTTACCATCTCCAAACATTACTAACCCAATACTCGCATCATACCTGCCAAAATCGGGCTGAACAGCATCCAAATTCCCTCCAAGTACCAAATCTTTGAAGCCGTCCATGTTGACATCCTCAATGGCGATGGCATAAATTGGGCTAAACTGCGCTTCTGAAGGTAAGTCCACGCAGGTCAATCTGCCTTTGTCATTTCGAAGGTACGATGAACTGAGCACTTCTACTTGAATGCGAGCTGAGTTTCCTTTTTGTTGAGGAGTAACGATATCCTCTAAGTTTACATTGCGGTAGTCTTTATAATGCAAGAATTTTTTCTTTAAAATGGGAAGCTGCTTGATCAACTGGTCCCGTGAAGCAAACGGATAACTTTTGTCGCCATTGTAGTAAACCAAAATATGGTCTGACCCACCGTTGCTATCAAAGTCTCCTAAGTACATCACCAATGGCTTATCAGCAGAAACTTTTAATCGCGAATTCTGACCTAAGTTGCCGAGTATATAATCATCATCTCCATCCCCATCAAAATCGAACTTCTCGATTGAATTCCATAAGCCGCTGGTGAATTTAGTGCCGAACCGTTCAGTCTGATTTTCAAACTGCTGACTTTGATTTTGAATCAAAATAGTGATGGGCATCCACTCCCCAACTAATAAAAGGTCGATGCGGCCATCTTTATTTACATCCGACCAAGCGGCATCCTTCACTAGTCCAGGTCTCACTTGCGTTGGATTATCAAACCGACTATTGCCTAACCAATTCTTAACATCTGAAAAATTCCCTTTACCGTCATTTTGCAACAGGAAGCTTTGCGGTGCCATGCCATATAAAAAGGGCATTACATTTGCGCCAATAAACACATCCAAATCTCCATCCCTATCATAATCAAATGGCTTGATGCACGATGCATTCAATAGTATTCTCGGTATTGAGTTATCGCCACGCTGAAAATTTCCTTGCCCATCATTTATGTAAAGTCTTGGTCGCAGACCCTGGGGTTTGTTAGTGGGGTCTTGGCCACCAGCCGCTACCAATAAATCCAAGTCGTCATCACCATCTACATCAAACAATTCGGCAGCTACATCTTCCGCAAAAGAATCAGAAACAAAGTCTTTGTTGGCTTTTGTTTTCCATTCACCTTGCTTTGATTGAATAAAAATTGAAGCCGATTGGTCTTTGCCACCACCCACAAAAATATCTGCTAAACCATCACTGTTCACATCACCTTGTGCCAAGGGTGGCCCTTGGGTAGTGAGCATGTGTGGAATCAGTCCTTCATTGTTGAAGGCATTGTAATCATCTTCTCTGTGGACAAAATTTGGGATTGCTGATTTGGGCAAAGGTTCGAACATACTCTCACGAGCGAACAGTCGACTTAAATCAAACCTTCCCTTAGCATCAGATTGTTTTACAGAAATTCTTTTCCCAGCTTCGATTTGATCTAATTTTTGAAAAGTTCTGCCTGGCCAAACAACAAATACCGAGTCTGCTTTTACAGAATTTCCAATACCAATAATCACTCGTGTATCTGAAGCCGAGCTAAATCCACGAGTAGCTGAAACTTCATGATGTTGAACTTTACCATCGGCAAAAGACAAAATTTTAGTACCTATCCCAAATAAGTTTGGTTTACTCCCAATTAGATTAATTGTAATACTAGATGCCTTATTACTGTTTTGGTAGACAAAAGCTGGTTCATTAACATTGTTCACCACCACATCCAAATCCCCATCATTGTCCAGATCAGCATACGCGCTACCATTGGAAAAAGAAGGCGTATTGATCCCCCAATCTGAAGAAACATCTTGGAAATGGATGCCGTCTATATTTTTGAAAGCCACGTTAGCGACTTTACCATCCGGCATAGAATTTAGAACAACCAAGTCAGAAGATTCGATTGTCATGAGTGAATCTTGAATTGCTTGATTGGAAATAAAATTAATATAGTCAAGGTCATTCGGTCTGCGAACAATGCCATTCGAAACAAACAAGTCCTTCAATCCATCGTTGTCATAATCTGCCAGCAAGGGAGACCAACTCCAATCTGTGGCTTCTACTCCCGCCAAAGGGGCTATATCACTAAAGGTAACAAGTGAGTCAGTGATATATCGATTGAGCTGAAGGCAATTGCGCGCCACCTGATAGTGATAACCAAATTTCAATTTGTATTTGTACACTTCGTATGCATCTTCTCCAGCAGATGTTTTTATCACCGATTCATCTCTTGGAAGCATATCAGTAGTAAAAATATCTGGGCGTCCGTCATTGTTTACATCAGCAATATCATTACCCATTGAAAATCGACTGGATTGAGTTAGCGACTTTTCAAGTACTTGTTTAAACGTGCCATTTCTATTGTTGATGTATAAATAATCATTCTCCTGAAAATCATTTGATACATAGATGTCAGGATATCCATCAAGGTTAATATCCGAAACACCTACACCCAAACCGTAGCCCAATCGGCTGCTAAGTATTCCTGCTTCATTGGTTACGTTCACAAAACGAACCACTCCTGAATTCTTACCATTACTTACCAACTCATTTCTAAAAAATTGGTCACCACTCCGAGAATCCGATTTCGCTCGATTCGTTACGGAAACATACGAGCTTGCACTGTGCACAGAATGATTAAGTAAGTAACAATCTAAATCACCATCTAAATCGTAATCAAAAAAAATGGTCTGGGTAGAAAAACCTTTGAACTGTAATCCATACTCTTCAGTCTGATCAGAAAAGGTTAGGTCACCATTGTTGATGAGCAATTGGTTTTGCGAATTGAAACTTTTGTAGTTGCCAACCCCACAAATATAAATATCTAAGTACCCATCGCCATTGACATCTGCCATGGTGACACCTGTCTTCCAATTTCCAATTCCCTTTGTTTTCGATTTTTCCGTGATGTCCTCAAACCTAAAATCACCTTTGTTCAAGTAAAGCTTGTTTGAATTTTGATTAGACGAAAAATAAATATCTACCAGCCCATCATTGTTGATATCTCCGCAGGCAACTCCACCCCCATTATAGAAGTAGAGGTATTCAATGATATTGAAGTTTTTGTCTTCGGTTAGCTGATTACTAAAATCTATACCCGTTTCTGATACTGGCCTTGACGAAAACAGGGTTGATATGATTTTTTTTTCTTTACACTGAATGAGGAAAAAAAAACTAAAACCACAAACGAATAGTAGCCATCCCTTATTCATTCACTTTCAAGAAAATGGGTGTATCGTTATTACGGGCAACCAGTATCAGGTTATCCTTGCCCACTTTGATTCGTTTGATGTCGCGAACCTCTCCATCAATCATCAGTCCACAATCGCGGTTAGGTACCGTTTTAAACTTTCCCTCTCCATCACCTTTTAGAAAAGTTCCAAAGCTGGCATCATATCGACCTACTTCGGGCTTTACGCGATAGAGATTTCCTCCTAATAGTAAATCAAGATTACCATCCCTGTCAATGTCATCCATCAAAATACCATACACGGGAGAAAACTGAGCTTCAACGGGCAGCGGTTCTATTTTGAAATTTCCTTTTCCATCGTTGATCAAGACTGAACTGGATAAATTTGTCGCTTCAAGCTTAAGCGCAGGTTCAAGCTGCTCTGGTGTAAAAACATCTGTGATGGTCGCGTCTTTGTAACTCTCGTATTTCAAAAATTTCTTTTTTAAAGATGGTATTTGTGAAAGTAAATCATGTTTCAATGTTAGGGGGTAACTCTTGTCTCCATTGAAAGTACAAATGATCTGCTCTACGGTTCCATTTTGATCAAAGTCGCCTACCCACATCGAAACTGGCTTTTCCTGATTAGCGCTAAATCTAGAATTAATACCATGATTACCAACAACAAAGTCGACATCACCATCTTTATCAAAGTCTCCAGCCTCAATGCAGTTCCACCACCCGCTGGAGCCCGGCACTTGGTTTAATTTTTTCAAAATACCATTATTGTTTAGGTACACGCAAACAGGCATCCACTCCCCTACTAGAACAAGGTCTTCATCACGATCTGCATCAATATCGGCCCATATCGCATCTGTTATCATTCCTATATTTTCAAAAGTTTGTGAAACAGAAAAAAAACCTCTTCCATCATTTTTTAGAATATATCCATTGACTGGCACGCCATAACTAAACGGAGTCAGTCGTGCACCGACAAAAAGATCCTTGTCACCGTCAGAATCAAAATCGGATGCCACTACACTAGATGTGCTTTCAAATTTACCCGATGGAAGTGCTTGTTTTGATTTAGTCCATCCACCTTTTCCATCATTAAAATAGAGTCGATCCAAAAAAGCAGACGAGCTTGGCGAAAATTCATTGCCCCCGCTGCACACATAAAGATCTTGGTCGCCATCACCGTCCGCATCAAAAAAAATATTTCCCGTGTCCTCCGAAGTTCGTTCGTTCAAAAACCGCGTATCCTTTTTAGAAAATTTGCCAGCCGCTGTTTGAGTGTATATAGTGCTTGCCTGATCTTTAGCTCCGCCAATAAAAAAATCCGTTAAACCATCTCCGTCTGTATCTGCAACCGATACTTTGGGGCCTTCTGTACTCAACATATGGTAAATTAGTCGATCCCGATCAAAATCAACAAAATCATTCTCGCTATGGCTATCAATATCTGATATAAGAAATCCTTTTGAGAAGATTTTCGTTTTTGAATTTTCGTATGAACGCTGGGCAACAACAATTCCATCTGCTTCCCGCAAGGTTATTGTTTGATTGGTAGCAACGTGGGTCAAAGTCGTTTGCACACCGGACGGCCACTCCACCACCACTTCATCCATATATTTGAACTCTCCTACACCCAAATTGGGTCTTGGGTCGACAGAAGATTCAAAGCCACGATTTGGTAAATGTTCTAAATAATACGTAACCCCTCCAGTTTTTGCGGTAATTTTTGTTCCAATAGCATTTGAGTTTAACCCTAGGCCGCGCAATTCAAACTTCAAATATCTATTCTTTTGATTTAGTAGATTGGTCTCGTTGCGGAGCATAGAAGCCTGCTCATTTACGCGATTAATAACAAGGTCCATATCTCCATCATTGTCAAGATCAGCATATGCGCTTCCGTTGGAAAAATTTAGCTCATCAAGCCCCCAAGAAACAGTTTTGTCTTCAAATCGAAGTGAACCCAAATTACGAAAAGCAAAGTCCGAGACAGGAGTCGAAGGAATCAATTCAACCAATTTTTTGTAGTCGACTTGATTATTAGACACAATCGACTTGACAACTTCCCCACTTGACACATATTGAAGGTAATCTTGATTAGTTAGATCCTGGTAGATTCCATTGGCAACAAAAACATCCTTGAGTCCATCGTTGTCCATATCGAAAATCAACGCACCCCAACTCCATTCTGTTGCTTCCATTCCTGTCAATCTTCCAATTTCACTAAAAGAATTATCGCCATTATTCAGTTGAAGCATATTGCGCGTAAACTGGTGATAAAAACCGTTATTCAAATTGTTTTGATATCGATCCCAATTCTCAAAAGTAGTCACTGTCTTTAGACGTTGGTTTGACTTTGGCAACATCTCTGTAACGAAGATATCAGGATAAGAGTCATTGTTGACGTCTGCCAAATCTGCCCCCATCGAGGCTCCACTAACAGACTTCATCTGCTCTGTTAGGCACTCTTTAAAACTGCCATCTCTATTGTTAAGATACAAATAATCTCGCTCAAAAAAATCGTTTGACACATAGATATCCAACCATCCATCCTTGTTAATATCCCCGATAGTAGCACCTAGGCCAAATCCAATCACACTTCCATAAATACCTGCTTGCTCGCTAACGTCTGTGAAATGTCCGTTGTCATTACGCATTAATTTATCGCCACCCAATACGTCACGTCTAGGACGCTCGTTTTTTTGAAGGTTAAAACTTCCAATAGCCCGATAGGAGTTATTTAGGATGTAGACGTCTAGGTCACTGTCTTTGTCATAGTCGAAAAAAATAGCATGAGTTGTAAAGCCCCTGTCGGCCAACCCATACTCTTTTGCGCGTTCTGTAAATGTCAAATCACCATTATTGATAAACAATTCATTTTCCTTGTTGTCACCTTTTACATCGCCCGAATTACAAACATAAATATCTACCCACCCATCACCGTTTACGTCAGCCATACTTACACCCGTTGACCATGACTTGCTTCCACCCACACCTGACGTACTCGTGATGTCCTCAAACTTGAAATTACCCTTATTAATAAAAAGCTTGTTGGGTGCCTGATTAGCAACTAAATAAATATCAACTAGTCCATCGTTATTGATATCTCCAATACCAACTCCTCCGCCATTATAAAAATTACGGTAGGTATAAATATTAAATTCACGATTAAATGCCAAAGTGTTCCGAAAAGACAAGCCAGTAGAATCTGGATTCAACGAGGAGAAGAGTTTCTGAATCGGCTTTTCAGCTGGCTTGGAACAAGAAACCAAAAAAAGCACAAGAAAAAACAATACGAGCTGACTGCTTTGTCCACTTAACGCAAAACTAATTTTACTTTTTTTCACTATTACTATCATGCTTAAAAACCGGATGTAGAATATCCTGAACCTCTACCAATACACTTTTCATATCCAATGTATAAACAAGAATTCTTCTGTTTCCGTCCAGTTTAACGGGCATTCGTTTGCCGGCAACGTCCGCTAAAATAAAATCGTTCCCACCATACCAATTCATTAGTATTTTTTCGGTTTTTCCCAGAAGTGAATCTGATTGCATATCCCGATTCCACGGAGCCCACGCCCGATAAGTGAATTGCATTTTCATGTCTGCAATTTTGTCATTTTGATCAAATGAAGGATAAAAGAGAAGGCTCAAATTGGTAGGCTTACGATGAAACAACGAGTCAGAAAAAATATACTCTACATTGTTGCCCGCCCCCGCAGTTACCAACTGTTGCCTGTTTAAATCGAAACACTTTCCATAAAATTCATTTCTTGTATCTCCAAAACGAATACCGAATAGTAGAGAATCATGCCTAACCCCCTTGGCCAATTCCGCCTTTACTAATCGTGTGTACTCCGACTGAAAACAGCCGGACATTAAAACACAAATTGATAGACAACTAACGCTGTACTTCAAAAACTTCCATCTTGTCCCCATACTTTGCAAAAAAAAATGTACATTTTTCCTTCATGTTCAATATACTCTATACTTCTGATTTCGCCTTCAATACCTAAGTCAATGCCGTGATCGAACTCGAAAATTCCATTTTTTTGCCTACCTAGGAATAGCCAACCACGTGATGCATTATTTGGACCAAATTGCGGCTTCACTTTGTCTTGATTTCCACCCGCAATTAAATCAATTACCCCGTCATTGTTAACATCAAGAAGTCGCATTGCGTAAATGGAAGAAAACTGAGCTTCTTTTGGCAGCGCGACTTTTCGATAAACGCCATGGTCCGAAATTAAGAGTAATGACCGAAGTTCATTTACTTGAAAGACCGTAGACTTCTCCAATATCTCTCTGGGAAACAGGTCTGCGATTGATTTCCTAGCATAATCTCTATAATACAAAAGTTGCTTCTTTAGTCCAGGCAGCTGAGACAATAACTCATCTTTATCCAACAATGGATAGTACTTGCAGTTGAGTTCTGTGCAGAAAATCTGCTCAATAGATCCATTCTGATCAAAATCATTAACATACATCCTATCTTTCTTACGAAAAAATGAATTCAATCCATTGTTTCCAACAACAAAGTCCACTTTTCCATCATTGTTCAAATCCCCTGATTCAATCTCATGCCACCAACCCTCTGAGTCGTTGAGCCCGATTAATTCTTTGCCATTTACAAAATGTCCTTTTACATTTTTGAGAAAGGTGACGGGCATCCAGTCTCCCACTATCATTAGGTCTTGCCACCCGTTTTTATCAACATCTTGGACCTCGATGTCGGTAATCATTCCGAGTTTGTACAGGTCAGGTGCATAAACCATTGTTACGTCCTTAAACTTTCCCGTGCCGTCATTTTGAAACAAGAAGCCTCGGCCCCCCACCCCATAACTGAAAGGGTCAAAACGTTCTGCAATACAGAGATCCAAATCGCCATCGTTGTCAAAATCAATGGGCTTCACTACACTGGTCGAGTTGAATTCAAAAAACGGTAACCGATTCGGTGAAACTGAAAAATTCCCAGTTCCATCATTAAGCAAGACAACATCCAGCAAATTGGTTGAACTCTTTGGATAGGAACGCCCACCAAAAGCCAGGTAAAGATCAATATCACCATCTTTATCGGCATCAAAAAAGGCGTCTTTGGTCTCTTCAGAACCGACAAACGACTTCATAATTGGCATGTCTAGGACTGCCATCTTACCTCGCTTAAAACCCAGGAAAATACCAGATTGCCCCTTCCCTCCACCGATATACAATTCTTCCACTCCATCTTTATTAATGTCACCTTTTAGCACAGAAGGTATTTCATTTGAATACATCATCGGTAGCAACCGATCTCTGTCAAAGTCGTTTAGGTCGTTGGCAGCATGGGTGAACTCAACCAACTCAATCTTTTTTAATAGTGGCGAGCTCGAACTACTCGTTTTAGGAAAATCAAAAACTCGCAGGCTGTCTTTTTGAATTCGTATCACTTGGTTTGGTTTAACTTTCACGAGCTTCGAGCGTCCCCCAGTTGGCCATGAAAAAACTACTGAGTCAATCAAAGTAACGTTTTCACCCAACCCAATGACGACTCTGTTAGACACACAGCTCTGGTAGCCGCGTACCACGAAGTTATCGGACAGAAAAATCCTTGAACCTACATACGCTTTCACGTGCGTACCTGTGCTAAATGTATTATCTGATTGAGAAGTAATCAAAAAGCTAATATTCTTAAACCGGGATGTATCCGTTTGGTTCTGAAACACGCCTGATGGCGCATTGACATTATTGACAACCAGATCCAGATCACCATCATTATCTAGATCGCCATAAGCACTTCCACTTGAATACATGGGTTCACCTAGACCCCACGCGCTGGATTTATTTTCAAACTGAAGATCACCTTTATTTTCGAAGGCATAATTCGGAAATTTTGATGATGGCATCGAATTAACGAGCTTAATAATTGCCTTCTTTTCTTGTTGGATCAATGCGCGAACGTTTTCGTCAGAACCTGTATAAGTCAAATAGTCGCGGTCTAACAGATCTTTGTAGATACCATTGGCTACAAAAATATCTCGTTTTCCATCTCCGTCCATATCAAAGAGCAAAGCACCCCAACTCCATTCGGAAGCAGCAACGCCCGCATATCGACCCACTTCTAAATAGTGCCCAGGGCTAACTTGTTTTTGGAGGACATTCCTCGCAAACTGGTGGTGATATCCCTGCTGCAGATTGAATTGATATTTATTCCAAGACTCAAATACAATCTTTGATTTTTTCCTCGCCAATGAGTCCGGAAGCATCTCGGTGACAAAGAGATCGGCTAAGCCATCATTATCCAAGTCTGCAAAATCGGCCCCCATCGAACCCATGCTGATAGATTTAAAATACATAGGCAGTGATTCAGTAAACGCTCCTTTTTGATTATTGATGTAGAGGTAGTCCCGTTCAAAAAAATCATTTGAAACAAAGACATCTATCCAAGTATCATTGTTAAAATCTCCCAAGGTGATGCCCAAACCGAAACCGATACTACTGCGGTATATCCCCGACTCCTGTGAGCGGTCTTTAAAATAGCCCCCCTCATTTATAAAAAATCGATTTCCGCCACCCATTTCATCCGGCACTTGGCGTTGCTCCTTCACCAATTCAAAATTCCCAACTGGCTTAAACGAATTAGTTAACAAATAACAATCCAGGTCGCCATCTTTATCAAAATCAAAGAAGGCAGCTTGCACAGATAACCCAATCACATCGAGTCCATATTCTTTGGCTTTTTCGGTGAAAGTGAGATCGTGGTTATTGATAAACAGTGCATTGTGTCTGTTGGGAGAATTAGGATCTCCTGACTTGCAAACATAGATATCCAAATAGCCATCCGCATTTACATCGGCAAATACCACACCCGTTGACCAAGAACCGCCACAACCTACGCCTGCAGAAGAAGTGATATCTTCAAATTGAAACCCACCCCTGTTTTTAAACAATTTATTTTCTCCCTGGTTCGAAGCAAAATACACCTCTTCCAAGCCATCGTTGTTAAGATCGCCAATAGCTACACCTGCACCATTGTAGAAATTACGGTACGTATAGGGATTTAAGCGCTCTGTATAAGCAAGTGAATTGTTAAATTCAATTCCACTTTTGGCAGCAAGATTTATAAATAGTGGAGAGACTATCTCACGATCCTTACATGATGCCAGACAAACCAAAAAGAATGGAAAATAATATCTCATCGATCAAAAAAATAGCGCCCAACAAAGTTAGGCGCTATTAATATCAATTGTTAATCTCTTTCTACTATTGGTAACCAGGATTTTGAGTCAGCTTGTTAGCTCCATCGCCAGAGGTAGCATTAATTTGTTCGAGAGGTATAGGCATTAAATTTTTAAACGCATCTGAGTGTGCAGGTTTTTCCCACCACGCATTTCCCCAAGCTCCAAAACGAATCAAATCTGTTCTCCTCAATCCCTCAATGAACAACTCGCGGCCCCGCTCAGCTAAAAGAGTGCCCTCTGTAAGACTACCAAAAGGCACAACTCCTGCACGGGTTCTTATTTGATTCACTAATGCCAATGCGGTCGCATCTCCGTATCCATTCTTCCGAGCTAATGCTTCTGCTTTATTCAACAATACTTCTCCGTAGCGCAAAAGAGGGTAGTCATTATCCATATTTTGAAATTGTCCTAACTTAAACGAGAACTTACCAAATCTAGCTCCTGCCTGGCGAGAGCCGTTGGGAGCCAACATGTTAATAGCAGGAGTATAATTAATAGGAGCTCCGTCTGCATCGCCCTTATCAAAGGCCAAATCCAAAATTTGATTTCCATTTAAATCAACCTGCGGACCTACAACGAAGTTATTGGCCTTCCTTTCATCAGTAGCTTCATAAGAATTGTAGAACTCCTCCAAAGTAGAATAACCATTCCAAGGTTGTTCTGCAAGCCTAAAAGTAAGTTGACTTGGGTAGTGGAGTGTCATCTGAGCCAGATTCATACCTTGTCCAGTTGCTTCATCGAAGGGTGCAACAAAAATATGTTCCGCATTTTCCACATTTGAAGGTGAAAATACATCTTTATATTTATTACCAGTTATTGTGTACAGTCCTGAATTAATAACGGCATCTGCTGCTGCAATTGCTTTGTCATAATCCGCATTATCAGGAGCAGTTCCTTTGTAAATATTAGCATTCAAGTACAAGCGAGCTAAAAGCGCATAAGCTCCACTTTTGTTGAAACGACCATACTCCTGCTTGCCTGAAGGGAGGTCAGGCAAGGCAGCAAGAAGCTCTGATTCTACGAATGCGTATACAACCGGGCGCTCTGATTGAGGTACTTTTGCTGTTGAAGTGGCTAGTGGAACTCTACCAAAAACATCTAATAATCTCCAGAAAAAATAAGCTCTAAGAGTTTTTAGTTGGGCTACATTTCCAGCAGTTTGAGTTTTAGACAATAAATCATTACACTGGAAAATTCCTGCATTCGCATCGTTCCAAGCATTGTTTATTCCACCAATAGTAGAATTAAAGGAATGCTTGTGCATATTTAGCCAAATGCCTCCATCGAACCAGTCACCGCCTTTTTGTGTAATTACCGCTTCATCAGTGGATACTTCTTGAACCGAAAAGTAACTATTGTGACCTGCTGTTCCATTCAGTACGCGAGTAAAAGCACCAGCTAGACCATCGTTAGGAGTTGCCTTATTTACGTTAATTTTCTGACCTACACCTTGATTGAGCAATGCTTCTTGCTTGGTAAAATCACCCTTGATCTGCTCATCCAAGTTGGTACATGCTGCACCACCCAGTAAAAGAGAGGTAATCAGACTATACTTTACTAAGTTTTTCATATTTTTTATTTTATTTCAATTAAACAACCTTTAAAGACCAAACGACAGACCAAATGTAAATGTTCTAGGTGTGAAGTAACTATTCCTTCTATCGATACCAGGGGCCAAAACGTCTTGTTCACCAACCGTAGGGGCAAATGCACCATTATCGAATGCTCCCGGATCTTGTAATACCGGTTCTGGATCAATACCAGTATAGCTTGTAATCACGAACGCATTTTGAACACTGAAATATAGTCTAATATTTTTCAATGTACCATTAGAGTTAGAGCGTTTTACAGTATAGCCTAGTGTAGCATTGTCCAACTTAAAGAAGTCAGCTTTCTCCACATACAAGGAGCTAAACTTGGCCTCAGTTAATCCAGCTACTGCTTTACTAGTAATCACTCGATTATATGAATTGATGGCACCAGCATCTAAAGGTTCGTAAAAACCTCTGAAGCTATTTACTAAACTATGCCCAAAGGCCGAACGGAAAAACACATTCAAATCCCAATTTTTATAAGATAGTTGGTTTCTCCAACCTATTTCCATTGTTGGTATTCCACTTCCTAATTTCCTATAATCGCCATTTGGGTTCAACGCAGAACCAGGTTCGGCTAGTACTTGACCATCTCCATTTAAGTCAGCAAAAATAACACCACCAGCAGCAACTCCCTTATTTGGATCATTTTGATCTCTAACTTGCTCTTTACCGTCAGATCCCCCAGCGGAAACACGGTTGAATACTGGACCCCAAATCTGACCAATCTCTTCACCAACAGCTACACGGATTAATGGAGTACTGTTTTGACCTGGTGCACCAAAATTTGATCTTACCTGAACAGGCGCTCCGACAATGGACTCAAGAGTCGACTTATAACTACTTAAAACCAAACCAGGAGTCCATCTCACTTGACCAAATTGAATGGCATCATAATTTAAATTAAATTCAAATCCAGTTGTACTTAAAGAACCTGCGTTTTGGAACTGTCTATCCGCTCCAAACTGTGCAAACGGCACTGGTACACTAGACACAAAATCCTTTACATTGCGAGAATAAACATCAATCGAACCCGAAAACTTACCTCCAATACTAAAATCTAATCCTATATTCGTTTCGCGCTTCTCCTCCCATCTTAGATTTGCATTTGCAGCTCTTGCTTTCGTAATTGCTCCTCCATTTTGGTTAGAATACGTATAAAGTTCTTGCGCCAACCCTGCGTCATTCGGCAGAGAACCTGTAACACCATAACCAACTCTTAATTTCAAGTTGTCAATTTTTTGAATCTGTAAATACCTGTTTAAATCGACACCTAGGCCAAGGGCTGGGAATAAACCATATCTGTTATTTGCTCCTAATTTAGTGGAACCCTCATTGCGAACTGACGCGTTAAAAAATATGGCTTTATCATAGGTAAGACTTATTCTTGCAAATTGCGCAATAATTTTATTTGTGGGAGATGTGTTACTCTGTATGTTAATGTTATTTGCACCTGTTATACCAGTGAGTAGATCACCAGACTGCTCGAGCGCATTATATCCAAGTGCATCATTCGGAAAATTACCCAACGAGATAAAAATATCCTCAAAATTGTCCTGCTGAAAAGAATAACCTGCATTTGCGCTTAAATCAATCTTACCAAACTGCTTAGTATAAGTGGCATAAGCCTCAAAAAGGGTAAAACTTTTTTCAGAAGTATATCTTCTCGCTAATCCGCCACGATTCAAACCTCTGAATAACGAATTTCTAGAGTAGTACTCGCCATTAAGCACGTTCTCATACTGCTGTCCAAAGTTGACAGTAAGAGTTAAGTCGTCTATAATACTGTAGTCGATTTTTGCGTTATAATTTAAATTCCTACGCTTGCCTTCATTAATATTTTGATCAAGAATGGCAACAGGGTTAAAGTTATCAAAAAGAATTGCTTGAAAGAATTCACCACTTGGAAACCTTTTAGGAGCAGTTGGATTGTAGAGTGAAGCATAACGTAAAGCCTCAGTAAACGAGAAATTGCTATTTCTGTTGGTAAAAGCCATGTTTACATCAATCTTTAGCTTATCATTAAGTGCGCTGTGAGTAAGATTTGCTCTCGCATTGATTTGATCAAAACCGGATTTTTTCAAAATACCTTGCACCTCCCTTATATTTGTGGATAATCGGAATGTTGTATTTTGGCTACCTCCAGAAATACCTAAGTTATGTACATGAGTAATTCCAGTTCTAGTTACCTCCTTTTGCCAATCTGTGTTACCACCCAAATTGTTACCACCTGCAGCAATGAATTGGCTAGCAGACATTATCGGAACCCTATTTAAAACTTCAGCTGCAGCTATATAACCATTGTATGTAACGGACAAACCACCACCTTTCGAAGAACCTCTTTTCGTTGTCACCAAAATAACTCCACTTGATCCACGGCTGCCATAAATGGCTGCGGCAGATCCATCTTTCAACACATTGATAGATTCAATGTCATTAGGATCAATGTTATCAAGAGAAGCTCCTAGAACTCCATCAACAACAACAAGTGGTTGTACGTTTGCACCTACGGTAGATATACCGCGGAGACGGATTACCGCGCCTGTGTTGGGATCGCCACCACGATTATAAATACTCAATCCTGCCACTTTACCTTGCAATAATTGTGTCGGGTCGTTAACATTACCTTGGTTGAATTCCTTTGTTGACAATGAAACTACTGAACTAGTGATTTCTTTTTTATCCTGTGAACCGTATCCGACTACAACGACTTCAGAAAGTGAAGTTACATCTGATTCCATTTTTACATTGACTGTAGTTTGCGAACCAACTGAAACTTCCTGCTGTGTATATCCAACAAAGGAAAAGGCCAACGTAGCATTCACTCCAATAGAAATGGTATAATTACCATCCGAGTCGGTAACTGTGCCGTTAGAAGTTCCTTTTTCGAGAATGTTTACACCAGGAATTCCTGAGCCGTCATCGGATGACGTTACTTTACCTGACACGGATTGTTGTGCGAAAGCCGAGGCGGCTCCAAACACCATCATCACCGCGAGGTACCTGCGAACAAACAGATACAATTTGGTCATAGTTTGATTGATTTAGGGTTTAATTAATTGGTCAAATAATGATTATACATTAATAATCGGATCAATGTTACCAATATATTATCGTTCAAACAATGCAAAAACATGTAAAATTGGTTTTTTTTTAACGGAAACGAATTCGCAAACGTTTGCAATATTTTAAAGGCTAATATCAAGAAGATTCAGATACACGACTTATTTGGCTCAAACGCGGCATAACCTCACAATAATTCTGTAAAAATACAGCCACGCAAATCCAACAAATTGAAAAGATCCAGAATAAAAAATGCGATTTTGCTGGCATAATTGGTAAACTAAGTCGTTCACCAAACTCTTAGATTATCTAAAATTTAACAAGCCGAAATTCTTATCTTGATTACCCTTTTTAAATCTGATGCACTAGAAACATCAATCTTTTTGAGGCCGTTATTTTTTATATCAATATTCTCTACCTTTAGTCAATATTAAAGTACCTCGAATACTGCAAAATGAAATTCAACCAAGTAACCATTAAAGACATTGCACGAGAATTGAACATCTCTCCATCTACCGTTTCGCGTGCGCTGAAAGACCATCCAGACATTAGTGTGGACACGAAAAAGGCTGTGAATGCTTTGGCCGATAAACTCAACTATCAGCCCAATATTGTGGCGCTAAACCTGCGACAGAAAAAGACAAACACCATTGGCGTGATTATACCCGAGGTAGTCCATTTTTTCTTTTCGACTGTTATAAGCGGTATTGAAGATGTTGCCTACCAAGCTGGCTATAACGTTATCCTTGCCCAATCGAACGAATCATACTCACGCGAAGTAGCTCACGTAAAAGCACTTTTTAATAGCCGTGTAGATGGAATGTTACTATCCTTGTCAAGGGAAACTACCAATTTCGACCATGTCGAGTCGATTATCTCTAAAGGCGTGCCGATTGTTTTTTATGATCGGATGTACAACAGCCCAACGTCAAGCAAAGTAATTGTAGACGATTACGCGGGAGCCAAAGAGGCCGTAAACCACTTGATTGCACAGGGTTGTAAAAATATTGCTCATTTGGTGGGTGCGCCCAATTTGATAATCAGTATCGAGCGGTTGAGGGGCTATAAAGATGCGCTAAAAGAAAATAATTTACCCGTGAGGGACGAATACATTATCGCATGCGACTCGGGTACATTTGAAGAGGGCAAAAAAATCACCGAAAAGGTGCTTGCCTCAAAACTAAAAATAGACGGTATTTTCTCTAACAACGATCCCATGGCAATGGGCGCTATGTTGGCTATAAAAGAAAAAGGGCTGAAAATACCCGATGATATTGCCATTATTGGATTTAGTAATTGGTTTATTGGTGAATTGATGGAACCATCACTCTCTACCATCGACCAGCCTGGTTTTGAAATGGGGCAGGAAGCCGCGCGCTTGCTGATTCGCCAAATCGAGCTGAAAGTGAAAGATCAATACGAGCCTGTGGAAGAAATTAAAGTACTGAGGACTCGACTAATCATTCGCAATTCGTCACTTCGCAAACAGGCCAAAAAGAAATAACGCAATCGTTTTCTGATTTTTGATGAGAGGTTCGTTAGGATTAACGAACCTCTTTAATTTTATTTCAAAAATATTCAACCCCATTTATGCAAGAACTAACTCCCCGATCGGCAAGCAAAAGCATTGGCCAGTACCAATCGCATCAACTAACCCAAACAGGGTTGCTTGTTAAATCAACTGTTGGCCATTTATCAATTAAAGTATTTACTGCCGATGTAGTTCAAATTCGATTTTCGTTTACCGAATTGGGCGAAGACTTTTCGTATGCTGTGGTGGGCAAGCCACAATCGGCTTCGTTTCGAGTCGATGTAGATTCTGGACAGTTAATCATGGTTACGGAAGCGATAAAAGTAAAAATTAGTAAGCCTTCACTTCATATTGCTATCACCGATTTGAACGACCAAGTAATCAATGAAGATGACGCTGGGCTGGGCATTCAAATCAATGGCGAACAAATTAATTGCTATAAGAAATTACAAGAAGGCGAACGATTTATTGGTTTGGGCGAAAAGAATGGCCCATTAGACAAACGTGGCAGAGGTTATGTTAACTGGAATACCGATGCCTACGCCTATAGCCCCGATGCCGATCCGCTTTATTGTTCGGTGCCGTTTTATATTGGCCTACATCATCAAAAAGTATACGGAATCTATTTTGATAATAGCCACCGCAGCACATTCAATTTTGGTGCATCAACCGATCGCTTCTCAAGCTTCTCGGCCGATGCCGGTGAAATGAACTATTATTTTATTGGCGGAAGCTCTGTTCAATCAATTATTCAGTCATATACTTATCTAACTGGAAGAACGCCTTTGCCCCCACTGTGGAGTATTGGGTATCAACAATGTAGATACAGTTACTATCCCGATCGGGAAGTACTACGTGTTGCTGAAAATTTTCGCGAGCGCGATTTACCGGGCGATGCCATTGTATTGGACATTCACTACATGGATGCCTACAAAATATTTACATGGGACAAAGAAAATTTTCCGGACCCCAAAGGACTTATTGAAAAACTGAAATCACTTGGCTTCAACGTTGTAGTGATGTGCGACCCTGGCATAAAAGTAGAAGAAGGCTACGAGCCATACGAATCGGGCAAGAAAGAAAACGTGTTTATAAAATACCCCGATGGCACAAATTACAGCGGACAAGTTTGGCCGGGCTGGTGTCATTTTCCTGATTTCACAAAAGAAGAAACGCGCAGTTGGTGGGCCAATCATTTTAAAGATTATGTTAAACTAGGTGTAGCTGGTTTCTGGAACGACATGAATGAAATTGCTACGTGGGGAAACATGCTTCCTGATTTAATGGAGTTTGATTTTGATGGAAGAAAATCGACTACGCGAGAAGGAAGAAATGTGTACGGAATGATGATGGCGCGAAGCACTTACGAGGGAACAAAAAAATTAATGAACAAGCGCCCTTTCAACTTAACACGATCTGGATTTGCTGGCATCCAACGTTATGCGGCTGTTTGGACTGGTGATAACGTGGCTTACGATGCACACATGATGGCCGGCATTCGATTAGTGAATAGCATGGGCCTTTCGGGGATGGCCTTTACGGGCTACGACATCGGTGGCTTTGTTGGAAATGCAGACGAGAAATTATTCGCACGATGGATTACAATAGGTGCCTTCTCACCTTTCTTTAGAGGGCATACCATGATCAACACACGCGATTCGGAGCCTTGGTCGTATGGGGAAAAAGTAGAAGAGATTTCTCGCAACTACATGAAGCTCCGCTACAAGTTGCTTCCGTATTTGTATTCGTTATTTTACGATGCATCAAAAACCGGAATGCCCATCAATAGAAGTTTAGCGATTTCATACCCCTTCGATGAAAAAATTTACGACCATCAATACCATAATCAATATTTGTTCGGCCCCTCCATTTTAGTGGTGCCAGCCGAAAGCAATAAAGAATTAGTGAAGGCTTATTTGCCGGCAGGAAATTGGTATAATCAATTAAATGATCAACCGTATACTGGCAACCAAGAAATAATTGTAGAGTGCCCTGTCGAGCGATTGCCTGTATATGTAAAGGGCTCGGCTATTATACCGATGCGCGAAAAAGCAGGCATCACCACACAAGATACGGGCGATACAATTGAAATACACATTTACAATGGAGAATCTACCAACGAGTTTACACTCTACGAAGATGACGGTATTTCTTTCGAGTATGAAAAAAATGCCTTTGCAAAAAGGAACATGGTTTATGCCCCTTCAAAAAATGAACTCACCATTATAGAACAAGAAGGCAGTTACCAATCGGCTTATCGGTTTGCTAAAATCTATTTTCACGGCTTCAACGCCATTGGTAAAGCATGGATAAATGATGCGCCCCATCAGATTGAAAAAACAGACTATAGGTTTATCAGTCCGATTAAAAACTACGATCCGGTTGCCAGTGCACCGGAAGGCCCCAAAATAAATCTACCTTTTGTTAAATTAAATTATGAAAGAGGCAAAACTATTATTCGTTGGTAGATCAATTAGTATCTGCATTGTTGTTATCGGTCTACTGTCAGCATGTAAAGGGAAATCGATCCGCTTTAACGATGAAAATTTAATAGTAGGCACGGCCTCTCCTATTTCTATCAATCCTGATTCTACCGAAATCAATCTAGAAGATTTTGTTCTTCAAACAAATAAGATTGATTCCATCAGTTTGCCAACAGGCCTTTCATTAAAAAGGATGGGCAATCAACTTACCGCAACAGGAATGATGGCATTGAAAATTGATGTGCTGCGCATTTGGAGTAATGGCCAAGCCTATTCCATCCCTTTGCAAAAGGTGAACAAACAAAAAGTAACATTAACCTATACAGGCAACGCGAAAGACGTAAAAACAAAAGGAGAATTCAATGCATGGAATGCCGACAACTCAATCTTAATAAAAGAAAATGGTGTCTTTCAAATTTCAATGTGGCTGAACCCGGGAAACTATCAATACTTATTTTTAGTGGACGGAAAAGAGAAGAGAAATCCATCAAACAAAGATTCAGTTGATAACGGAATGGGCGGATGGAATTCTCTCTTGCGAATTCCTCGGCCCGACTCTAAAAAAATCCCAACTATCATAACAAAAAGTTTTACAGAGAATACAATCACACTTACGCTCCTTAATCCCGCTACTGAGTTAACGGTGTTCTGGAAAAATTTTCTGCTAGACGCAACATCCGTCAAGCAAAGCGATACTGAATTTGAAATAACCATTCCCGCACAGGCAAGCATCGAAGAAAGAAGTTTCATTCGCGCTTGGGCAGCAAATGAAGAAGGGATATCGAATGACGTACTCATTCCGCTACAAAACGGAAAAGTGGTGAGCAGTTCTTCGCAATTAACACGATTCGACAAGGAAGCAAACATTCTCTATTTCATGATGATCGATCGTTTTAACAATGGCAAAAAAGAAAATGATGAACCCGTTAAAGATGCAGCCATTTTACCCAAGGCAAATTACTATGGTGGAGACATTGCGGGCGTTACTCAAAAAATTAAAGATGGTTATTTTACCAGCCTTGGCATTAATACCATTTGGCTTTCTCCTATCTCTCAAAATCCAAAAGGCGCGTATGGAAAATATACCGATCCGGCCACTACCTTTTCGGGCTATCATGGCTACTGGCCTGTTTCATTACAGCAAATCGACTACCGATTTGGAAATCAGCAAGAGCTAAAAGAACTACTTACCGAAGCACATCAACAGAACATCAATGTTATTTTGGATTACGTTGCGCACCACGTGCACAAAGAACATCCTCTATACACACTAAAACCAGAGTGGTTTACGCCTTTGTATTTGCCCGATGGCACCATCAATACCGAGCGATGGGACGACCAACGATTGACAACGTGGTTTGATGTGTTCATGCCCACCCTTGATTTGCGAAAACCCGAAGTGGTAGGACCCATGACGGACAGTGCCATGTATTGGCTTGAGAAATATGACTTGGATGGATTTCGGCACGATGCATCGAAACACATTGATTTATTATTTTGGAGAGAGCTGAGCAAAAAAGTAAAATCCAAAATCAATCGCCCCATCTACCAAATTGGCGAAACGTATGGCAGCCGCGAATTGGTAAATAGCTACGTAAATACAGGCATGCTCGATGCCCAATTTGATTTTAATGTATACGATGATGCCGTAAACACTTTTGCCCGCAATGAAGTGCCCTTTACACGCATCACCAATTCGCTCACCGAAAGTTTAAGTTGGTTTGGTGATCATAACTTGATGGGCAATATTACTGGCAATCAAGACAGGGCTCGTTTCATTTCATATGCCGATGGATCGGTGCGGTTTGATGAAGATGCAAAGAAGGCAGGTTGGAAAAGAAAAATTGAAATTAAAGATACCGTTGCCTATCAAAAACTTCAATCCCTAACCGCGTTTATGATGACCATCCCTGGCGTACCTGTTATTTACTATGGCGATGAGTTGGGAGACCCAGGTGGAAACGATCCTGACAACAGGAGAATGATGCGCTTCGATCAACTTTCGCGCTTAGAATTAGAAACTAAAGATAAGACTCAAAAACTAGTTGCACTAAGAAGAACTTTATTGCCATTGGTTTATGGTGACTTTACTTGGATTTCGATTGAAGATCAGAAGTTAGTTTATAAGAGAAAATACTTTGGCAATGAAGCTTGGATAATCTTCAATAAGTCTAACACTTCTCAGGAATTTTATTTAGAAGGGCTAGCAAGCAACGCTCAATTAAATTTTGGCAGCGACTTGAAGTTTGAAAATAAGAAAGCAAGGCTTACCTTAAAGGCTTATTCGTTTGAAATTGTAACTTCGTCCACCTCCAACTAGAAAAGTTATGTCATCCACTTCAGCGCTATCTCCCAAACCCAAACTTAGCTTCTGGCAAATCTGGAACATGAGTTTTGGCTTTCTTGGAATTCAGTTTGGTTTTGCATTGCAGAACGCAAATACAAGCAGAATTTTTGAAACGCTCGGTGCTGAACCAAGCAGCCTAGCACTATTCTGGTCTGCCGCACCCATTACCGGTTTGATCGTTCAACCTATTATCGGTTTTTATAGCGACCGCACGTGGCACCCTACTTGGGGAAGACGTAGGCCCTTTTTCGCCATTGGTGCTGTGCTAGCATCGTTAGGGCTATGCCTGATGCCAAACGCATATGCCCTTTGGATGGCAGTAGGTGTGCTGTGGATTATGGACGCATCCATTAACATTAGTATGGAACCTTTCCGAGCTTTTGTTGGCGATATGCTACCTCCCTCGCAACGTACTACTGGCTTTGCTATGCAAAGTTTTTTTATAGGAATCGGTGCTATCGTTGCCTCTTTCCTTCCTTATATTTTTACCAATTGGGTAGGCTTAGATAATACGCCCGAGCCAGGTCAGATTTCGGAGTCGGTAAAATATTCTTTTTACATCGGTGCATTCATGTTGTTTACCGCGGTAATGTGGACGGTGTTCACCACAAAAGAATATCCGCCCGAACCGCATCACGCAAACCTAAAAAACAGGGAGAAGAGAAAAATTGATGACGAAGAAGGAACAAAAGCAAAGTTGCAAAAAGTAGGCGGCTTGCTTTTGCTATTAGGCATTGTTATCACGTGGATCATCAATTACCTGGAACTTGAAAAAGAATTATACGTGCTGGGCGCAGGCCTTACCATTTTCGGACTAGTGCATCTGCTAGCGGTTTTATACATCCGCCAAGGGAGATCTTATTTGGGATTAGTACATATCGTAAAAGACTTTAATACGATGCCCAAAACCATGGTGCAGTTATCGTATGTGCAATTTTTTTCGTGGTTTGCTTTATTCTCGATGTGGATTTATACAACACCTGCTGTAACAAGTTACATCTACAATACAAACGAACCATCTTCATCGGCTTATAACGATGGAGCTGACTGGGTGAGTTTATTATTCGGAATCTACAATGGTATTGCCGCGTTAGCTGCACTACTGTTACCTGTTATCGCAAAGTATACGAGTCGCAGGGTTGCTCACTTTATTGCGTTGACCTGTGGCGGAATCGGGCTCATCTCATTTATATTTATTTCCGACCCTGATATGTTATTGTTTTCGATGATCGGTGTTGGTATTGCGTGGGCAAGTATACTATCTATACCGTATGCCATGTTATCGGGTTCGCTACCTCCCGAAAAAATGGGTTACTATATGGGTGTATTCAATTTCTTTATTGTGATCCCACAAATTATTGCGAGCACCGTGTTAGGCTTCTTACTAAAAACAGCTTTTGGTGGGCAGTCCATTTACATCATTGTATTTGGTGGAGTTTGTATGTTAATCGCAGCGTTGCTTTCACTACGAGTGAGGTCTTCGGAAGAGGTTACCGTGTAACATGAGATTTATATTAGCCATTGTACTAATTGCAATTTCTTTTGGGTTAAAGGCTCAAGACTATTCTTATTTTTCAAACTCGATTAAAGCCCTTTCAGATACTAGTTCGTATCAACAATTGGTAGTCTATAAAAAATTGGTAGAGAGTAATAAAATACCCTTGGTAGAAGAAGACTCTGTTGCTTTTCTTTACTTCGGGGATGCGAAAAGTGTTTCGTGGGTAGGCGATTTCAATGGATGGGGCTACGATAAAAATTTCAAAAACGAAGGCAAGAAAATAGGCAAATCAAATATTTGGATTCTTAAAACTTCATTTCCTAAAAACGCTCGCCTCGACTATAAAATTTTGATTGATGGCAGCAAATGGATTTTGGATCCTGCGAACCCAAAACAACAATGGAGTGGTGTTGGCGGTGGAAGCCCCAATTCAGAATTGCGCATGCCCGAATGGAAAGAAGATACTGAACTTACTGCAAAACCTACCGTAGCAAAAGGAAATGTAATCACCGATGTGCTGTTGAATAGCACACAGCTTGGCTATCAAATTACGTATGGAGTTTATTTGCCTGCAGATGTTGAGAAGCTAGGCAAACTACCCGTGATGTTCGTAACCGATGGCTATGAATATTTACATCCACAACTAGGCAACATGGCAACGGTGCTAGATAATTTAATTGCTGAGAAAAGAATTAAACCAATCATTGCTGTTTTTGTAGACCATCGCGAACCGGTGAACCGATCTAACAACAGACGCATGCAAGAACTCGCTATGAACGGTGCCTACTTAGATTTCTTTGTAAAAGAACTGATCCCCGAAATCGAAAAGAAATATCCCGTGCTAACAGATAGTAAAAACAGAGGCATCATGGGCACATCCATGGGCGCGCTTGCAGCCACTTATTTCGCATTCACAAAGCCTGATGTGTTTGGATTGGTCGGTATTCAATCGCCTGCGTTTTGGACAAAGCCTCAGATTTATCAACTCTGTTCCAATTCCGCAAGCCCAACCATTAAAATTTCAATGACTTCTGGCCTGATAAATGATACGAGCAAAGAAAGCAGAAAAATGAAAGAAGTATTACAAGCCAATAGCTGTGTCTACCATTATCGCGAAGTAAATGAGGGGCACAGCTGGGGCAACTGGCGAAACTTGATTGATGATGTGCTGGTGGATTTGTTTGGAAATTAGATGCTGGATGCTGGATACTTGAAGCTGGGATTTAGAAACGATAGTTAAAATTTGAATTGTAAGGATTAGATATGAAACTCCGATTACCAATTGTATTAGTAGTTTTTCTTTCTCTATTAGATGCTTGTTCATCGGGCAAAGCTGCCCTGAAGCAAGGCGATTATTACGAAGCCGTTCTTGAATCGGTAAATCGCTTACGAGCCAAGCCAGATCACAAAAAAGCAACTGCGGTTCTAACCCAAAGCTACCAGTTGGCTGTTGACTTTATTCAAGCTACCATTCAAAATGGAATCAACTCAGACGATCCACGGAAATGGCGCAATGCCGTGGTCGGCTATCAAAAAATCAACAATTTGAATGATCAAATAAAAACTTCGCTAGGCGCTATGAAGATCATCACCAATCCGGTAACGAAGTTTAAAGAATTAGCTGAAGCAAAAAATAAAGCTGCTGAAGAAAGTTACCAAGTGGGGATTCAGTCGATGATGAAATCGACACGAGAGGATGCCAAGCAGGCCTACTTTAGTTTTAAAGAATCGAACGATTACGTGGCGGGTTACCGAGAAGTAGTGGAAATGATGACACAGGCAGAATTTAATGCCACCCTTCGTGTGGCTTACGAGGAAATCAATGCATCGCGGGTCAACTACGGAAGCTTACAGCCTACCATCAACTCCATGCAACGAAAGTTCTTGACGTTTAAACCCGTGGCCGAGCGAGATACCGTGCCGCCTCATCAGTATCTACGAATTGTTTTCAACAATTACCGCATCGACAATCAGCCACAATTCTCTAGCCGCAACGAAAATGTGCAACGGGATGTGAAAGTGGGTGAAAAAAAATTGCCCGATGGGAAAGTACAAGACATTATGGAAACCGTAAAAGGTGTGCTTACTATTTACACAAAAACCAAGCGGGCAACCAGCAATGCAACCATCACGATAACCGAATACAAAAACAATGCAGTGCTTCAAAACAACACATTGGAAGGAAATGCCCAATGGCAACATACGTGGGCTACTTTTAAAGGCGATGTGAGAGCATTAAATGCCGATCAAACAAACCTAACTAAGAAAGGAGATGCAAACCCGAACGATCAGACTTTGTTCAACCAAGCAATCTCTAATCTTCAAAAAAATCTTTCGCAGCAATTGAGAAATTTTTACGATCGGTATTAATCGCCTACGAATCGCCAAGCCAAGTAACTAGCCTGCCTGTACGATAGTCAAGAATCTTTGACGCACCCCCGACAAAAGCAATTAATCTCTTAAACCATTTTTGCCTAATTGGGGTTAAATTAAAAAATCGAAATCACATGAATACAACAGAATTACAATTGGCCACATTTGGCGCAGGCTGCTTTTGGTGCACAGAGGCAGTATTTCTACAGGTCAAAGGAGTTTCAAAAGTGGTTTCGGGTTATACAGGTGGAAAAGTAAAAAATCCAACTTATCGAGAAATATGCTCGGGGCTAACAGGCCATGCCGAAGTGACACAAATTACGTTTGATCCAAGCATTGTTTCTTTTGAAGAACTGCTACACGTATTTTGGAAAACGCACGACCCTACTACACTCAATCGGCAAGGCGCAGATACTGGCACTCAATATAGGTCGGCAATTTTTTTTCACTCTGAAGAACAGAAAACAATTGTCGAAGAATACAAAAAACAGCTAGAAGTCTCAAAAACATTTGCCAGCCCAATCGTAACTGAGATTACCCCACTCTCTGTTTTTTATTCAGCTGAAGACTATCACCAAAACTACTTTGAACTGAATCCTACCCAAAGTTATTGTCAATATGTGGTGCGGCCCAAGGTAGAAAAATTCAAAAAAGAGTTTAAACAGTTATTAAAAGGCTAAAATTTATCTGCAAAGGCAACAAAAAAATATTTTTAATAAGACCGAAACCTCTTAAAAACAATCTCGTTGTATAGCGTAAGAGTAGAGTAATCTCTCATAGGTTTAGGTTTAGGTAACAAAAAACCCCTCAGACGGAGGGGTTTTTTGCATTGGATTAGGTTCTAATTGAGCCGTCTTTTTAAATCATCAATTTGATTTTGCAACGCAGCTTCCTTTTTGCGAGCCTCTTCTTGAATGTTTTTAACCTTGTCGTTAGAAGATTTCACGATCTCAGCTTCCTGGCGTTTCATTTCTTCTTGTGTAGCCTGAAGCTCTTCCATATTTTGGCGCATCTCTTCTTCTTGCGATCTCATTTCTTCCGTCATCTGTTGCGACTCTGCCAGTAACCGCTGCGTGCGCTCATTTACTTTTACAGTAGATACTGTGGATGCAATACTTTCAGCTACTTTCTTTACAAACTCAATTTCATAATCAGCCAATTTTGAAAAAGATGCTAACTCTACAACTCCAAAAAATTGGTCATTTACTTTTAGCGGCATAATCAAAATACTGGTTGGGTTTGCATCGCCTAAGCCCGAAGTAATACGAATGTAGCTTTGCGGGATATCTGTTATGTAGATCGTATCCATTTCTTGCCACGCTTGTCCTGCCAAACCTTCGCCTTTGTGGATTTTCTGGTTGATGAATTTCTTTTTATCCCAGGCATAACAAGATACCATAGACATGGTCACTTCATCTTCTACTTGTGTATCGTCAATAATATATAGCGCGCCTTGATTAGCCTTTAAGTACTTAACCAAGTTGCCAATAATCTCATCGCACAATTTTTGAACATCGCTGTTGTTGCCCCTTAGTATCTCACCAAATTTTGCAATGCCCTCGGTAGTCCAATTTCTCTTCTTGTCTTCTTCCGCCACACGCGCCAAGTTCGATCTCATATTTAAAAGCGCGTTACCTAGCACATCGTGATCGCTCAAGGGAGTAAATTGAGAGTCGTACTTTCCATTACCAATGTTCTCAGCAAAAATAGTGGTTGCCTTCAATCCATTTACTAAGCTATCGGTAGCAACGGCCATCTCTCCTATCTCATCGTTGCTAAATACTTTCTTCTGATCGTCTACCAACTCGCCCCTTCCCAATTTCAACACCACATCTTTAATGTAGTTGATGGGTATCGTAATATTTCTTACCAACAAATACGCACTAAGAATGCCCAAGAAAATAATGGCTAAGCCCAGCGCTAAGGTAATCACTCTCAAGTTTGCAGTAGAGTGACTCAACTCTTCGGTAGATGCAACAGTTAGTTTCTCTTGCTTTTCTTTGATCTTAGAAAGCAACTTGATAATCTCGTTCGAACGAGGAATTATTTCTTGATCTACGTAATCGCCAGCAAGAAACTTTTTAGTGGGATCTTCATATGCATCGAAATCTACTAGAACATTCATAATACTCTTTTCTGTTCCTTTCAACAGTTCGTCAAACTTGCCAAATGCCTGGGTCATTAAAGCACGTTGCGAACTGTCTTTCTTAAAATCAGATGCGGTACTATCCGCATCCCAACTCTTCATCAATTTCTGAATCTTCTCTTTATTGGTTACGTACTCGAACTTAATAATTGACTGAAGAGCCTTCTTATCGTCATCGTTGGTTTGTAAAAAAACCCAATTGGTAGCTAACATGCGCGAGCGATGGACTAACGTAATAAGTTCGTTGATGGCATCTTTAGAGGGATTAACCACTTGCGATGATGACATTACGTTACGGTCAATATTATTTCCAGTTAAAAAGATAATACTCGCATTGATTGCAAATAGAACGATCAGAATCAAGAATCCTCCAAAGATTTTATTTCCGATTTTCAACCGAATTGCAAATCTCTTTTTTTGTTTATTTTCCATGCAGGTTAGATTAAAATGGCCAATCGAGTAAGTTCGTTTGCAGCCTTTAGTTTATGTTTGGTTAGTGCGTTTTGATTTAGTTCAAATACCAGGCGATCTTCTTTCAAAAGAAAATTCACATCGCTTCCTTTTGTTCCTAGTCCGGTTTGCTCCGTTACGATTAAGGTAGGTTGAGTACCTATTTTTGAAAGACATTCGCTCAAAAGGGCAGACTGAGCAGCCGGTATAAATAAGACGTGCCCCTTACGAAACTCTTTTATCGAGCCCACTTTATTGATTTTTATTGTCCGATCTCCAATCTTCTTTTTCTCGGCCATTTTCTGCAACTCTGCGATGATCGGAGAATCGCCCAACACAGTAATTTCAAAATCGCCCGTTCTATTTTCTTCAGGCCATTGTATAAACTTGCCGAAACTGTAGATATAAAGCGTCTGCGTTTGATAATTTTGACCTAGGACTAGCCTTGATGTGACCGATACCAAAATCAACAAAAAGAAAATACGCTTCATAAAACAAGCAAAATCATTACGCAAATAGATCGGCTAAACTTTTAAGACCTCAAAAGTAACAGAGTATCGCCTAAAAAATGTTTAAAAAAGAACTTTTTCCAACATCAAAAAGATTTGAGCCTTTTTCCTCAAATGTCTCTTTACAGACAAGAACCCCGTTTTTGCCTAACCTTTTGGCGCAAACTTCTGTTTTAAGGATAAATTGAGAGATAATTTTAACTGAATGAAAAATCTAATCGTAGTAAGTTTATTGTTCGCATCCTTTTTAGGTTGCTCGCAAAGCACTAACCAAAAGCAAGTAGGCCATATAACCAAAACTACGGCCGAATGGAAGAAATTGCTGACCCCAATTCAATTTGAAGTGCTTCGAGAAAAAGGCACCGAAAGAGCCTTTACAGGTGAATATTGGAATAACCACGAAAAGGGAATCTACTATTGTGCTGGTTGCCATTTAGAGTTGTTCAGCTCTGAAACAAAATTTGAATCGGGCACTGGCTGGCCCAGTTTTTACAAACCCATTAAAGAAGGTGTGGTTAAAGTTGGTACTGATACTAGTTACGGAATGGTAAGAGACGAAGTAGAGTGCAGTAGATGTGGCGGGCACCTGGGCCACGTTTTTCCAGATGGCCCGCAGCCAACCGGACAGCGTTATTGCATGAATTCAGCTTCGCTTAAATTTGAAAAAGTAGTAAAGAAGTAAATCAGTCGATTGCTTTTCAACAAGCCAATGGTGTGGTATACCATTGGCTTTTTTAGTACCTTTTCGGAAACGTAATATTTATGTGCCGACTAATTGCCTACAAAGGAACTCCGATTATTATGGACGAGTTGCTTTACCAGCCTAAAAATTCGCTTATAAACCAAAGCATCAGCGCAAAAGAAATAGAAGAGCCACTAAATGGCGATGGTTTTGGTGTGGGTTGGTACGCATCCGAAATCAATTACGAACCCATCACCTATGTTTCTGTCAACCCGGCTTGGAGCAATAGAAACCTGAGAAACCTTGCGCCTAAAATAAAAACAGATTGCATGATTGCCCACGTGCGCGCAGCTAGCGTGGGCGATGTTTCAGAATCAAATTGCCATCCGTTTCAATACAAAAATATATTGATGGCTCACAATGGTGGTGTGGAAGAATTTGGAAAAATTAAACGCAAACTTCGAGCACTATTAACTGACGAACTTTATAATTGGATTAAAGGACAAACTGACTCAGAACATATTTTCGCATTGTTGCTGACAAATCTATTTCAATATCACAAATCCATCAGCCCCGAGGCTGTGGCCGATGCTTTTGAACGAACTTTCAGAACTATTAAACAACTGATGGCGGAAACAGGGATAGCCGAGCCTGCCTACCTGAATATGGTTTTTACCAACGGATTATTTTTAGTTGCTACTCGCTACGTAAGCGACTCGAAAGAAGAACCTCTTACTATGTATCACTCAGAAGGGAGCAGGTACGTAGTAGAGAATGGCACCACACGCTTGGAAGCACCTCAAGATGATGACAACGCTGTGCTGGTTGTATCAGAAAAATTGACAGACGACAAAGACTGGACCATGCTGCCCGCCAACCATTTGGTGATTGTTGAGCAATCGTTGAATGTGAGGGTAAGGCCAATTGCGGACTAGTTTTTAGCGCATAAAAAACCATCTTATTTTTAGGCAAATTTTAATTTGTGACAAAAGACATAATCGTGATTGGTGGTGGCATAGTAGGACTAGCTACCGCTTTGCAAATAAAAAAATCAAATCCCTCGCTTTCTATTTTGCTGATTGAAAAAGAAACCGAATTAGCCAAACACCAAACTGGAAACAATAGTGGCGTTCTTCATTCCGGCATCTATTATAAACCCGGCAGCTTAAAAGCCACTAACTGCATTCGCGGGTATCAGATGCTGATTGATTTTTGCGCGCAATATGCCATACCATTTGATCTATGCGGAAAAATTATTGTAGCTACTGACGATGCCGAGAGAGAATTACTCAACAACCTTTATGTAAGAGGGCAGCAAAATGGATTAGCCAATCTCAAAAAGCTTAGCAAAGGTGAGCTGACCGAATACGAACCGCATGTAAAAGGTGTAGAAGGAATATTTGTGCCCCAAACGGGTATTGTAGATTATAAACTAGTAGCCGAAAAATATGGAGAGGTGCTGCGAAATGAAGAAGCTGAAATTCAGTTGGGAGAAAAAGTAATAGGGGTTACGAAAGAGCTAAACCAAGTTACGGTTATAACAGATAAAAAAACATACTCAGCAAAGTTGATCGTTAATTGCGCAGGCCTGTATTCAGATAAAGTGGCGAGCATGACAGTAGATAATCTAAATGTAAAAATTATCCCTTTCCGTGGAGAGTATTTTAAATTGAAAAGAGAAAAAGAGTACTTAGTCAAAAACTTAATCTATCCTGTACCCGATCCCAATTTTCCCTTCCTCGGAGTTCACTTTACCCGTATGGCAAAGGGAGGCGTAGAGGCTGGCCCAAATGCCGTGCTCGCTTTTAGTAGAGAAGGTTATAAGAAATCGCAAATTAATATTGGCGAGTTGGCAGAAACATTGGCGTGGCCGGGTTTTCAAAAAGTAGCTGCCAAATATTGGCGCACGGGTATGGGCGAAATATATCGCTCGTTTTCAAAAGCCGCATTTACAAAAGCACTACAAAAACTAATCCCCGAAATTC
>JAAFHY010000005.1:0-37888 GCA_013298505.1 Cytophagales bacterium | reverse complement strand
GAGCAGGAGTGCGCGCGCAAGCTTGCGATCGCACGGGTGGGCTGGTTGATGACTTTATGATTTTAGAAGAGAAGCAAGTTATAAATGTCTGCAATGCACCTTCGCCTGCCGCTACTTCTTCGTTGGCGATTGGTGAAACCGTAGCGCAGCTAGCGCTCAACCGGTGGTGAGAATATGCGTAACGCAATACCCGCTTGAATTCCCCAAACCGAAATAGATTCGTAATACTGTTGATACACGCAGCCCAATGTTAGGTAGGTATTCAAATAGCCGCTCGAAGAAAGCTGGTATTCAAATTGAGCAGCGAGCTCGCGCCTCGGAAGCAGTCCAGTAGAGAAATCTTGGGCGAGCCGATACTCCAACATTCCTCCTATTCGCTTACTTGACGATTGAACAAACAATCCATAGGTAGATTCAAAAAAAGATTCTCTACCTCCGAAATTTTCTTTCATAAACCCGCCCCCAATACGACCAATTACATGTCGCGTTGTTACCAAATTCAATTGCAAAATTTGCCAGTCGATGGATGTCAACTCATCGGTACCCGTTGCTTTTTCTTCTAGCAAATAATTTATCCTAAAGTCGGTAGAGAATAATCCCCAATTACCACGGATGCGGGGATGGCTGAGGTAATAGCGAGAAGGCTGAACTGCAACTTGCCCGATTACATCTAGCGAAACAAGGTATTCGTTCTCCGATCGCTTCTGCAATTTGTATTGCTGCCACTCTCCGATGTAACTAAAACTATGTATGAATAGATCAACAAAAATACCGGACCCACCAGATCCACTTCTTCTTTCTCCGCCTGTATTTTTTGAGTTGCTGTTAGACTCTTTCTTAATATCGCCCACCTGCGCAAACGAAGTAGTGAGCGTAAGTGTTAGCATTAAAAACCAGAATGCTTTCATTGTCAAACTTTAAATCAGATGTCAGGCCATTTCTTTACAAGATGGTTCTAATTCTCCTTTCGCAATACTTGAAGTGGAGGGGTAGAGATTACTTCGCGCGAATTAAACCAACCGATAAAAACTGTTAAGATAACCACGCCACTGCATATGTAAAGTAGCTCAATAGCATTTACAGCAAACTCTACCTCAAAGAAAAATTTCGTTAGTATCCAGCCTCCACCCAATGACAGGATCATCCCCGTAAGGGAAGAAAAAATACCTAAGTAGGCATATTCAATAAGTGTAATTAGCGTAATCTGCCTTGTTCTAGCTCCCAATGTGCGCAGTAACACGTTTTCCTTCATGCGAATAAACTTACTATTGATTACCGCGCTAGCTAAAACCACTAAACCTGTAATGATGCTAAAGAGTGCTAAGAACCGGACTACCAAACCAATTTTACCAAACAACTCGTTTACCGTGCTAAGGATCAACCGCAAGTCGATTAGCGAAACATTTGGATACGCGATCACCAAAGTCTGCTGAAACTTACTTGCTTGAGTTGGTTCATCGACACGGGTAGCAGCCACAAAAATTTGAGGAGCGTTCTCTAGAACGCCAGCAGGAAAAACAAAAATAAAATTGGGCGGATCTTTAGGCCAATCTACTTTGCGAATGCCGCTGATCTTTACCGTCAGTGGCACTCCCTGCAAATCAAACGTTAACGAATCGCCAACAGTAACTTTAAGCACTTCATGCATTCCTTCAGAAATGGTTACCGTTACAGAATCTGCTTTGCCCTTTGTAAATTTCTGCAACTCCCCCTTTATCAATTCTTCAGAAGCGATGAGACTATCGCGATAGGTAACTCGGTATTCTCTCGTCAATGCCCACTCGGGTATGCGTGCCGTATCTCTTTGTATTTCTTCGATTGATTTACCTTTCACTTCTTTGAGCCTGCATGTGATAATAGGAACAACTTGATTTACGGGAAGTGGTTGGTCTTTAATCAACTTAACCACTCCCTCTTTTTGGTTGGGTTGAATATCAAATAAGATTGTATTGGATTGATTAGCATTGCCCTTAAATTCTACTTGGTTCAATAAACTACTTTGAATAATATTTAATGTGGCGATAATAAATGCGCCCAATCCGATGGCTACCATCAGCACACGAGTTTGATTGTTGGGGCGGAATAAATTTGACATCGCATGACGCCAAATAAACGAAGCATTGATTGGGAAGTACCTCCGTACCATAAACAACAATAAATAGGCAACACCTGTAAGGCATACCAGCGCCACACCAATGCCTATAGCAAATAATCCGCCCGAAATAAAACTCTTGGTTTGATAGGCCGCTGCTAGGATAGGGAACAGTACAATCAAAATGATGGCCGCCCATTTCGATTTTGATTTGATCTTTCCTGAATCAAAATCTGCGCGCAATACCGTAAGTGGAGGAACAAATCGGACCGACAGTAACGGTAGCAATGTGAAGAGAATAGATACGATTGCACCTAAAACCACTCCTTCTAAAATGGCGCGGATAGAAATAGCGAAATCTAATTTTAACGGAATGTACTCTTGAAAAGCATAAGGAATAACTTGATGTATGCCAACACCCAATGCAGCACCGAGTAAGCTACCTACCACGCCTAATACAAAAATTTGTATAAAATAGATGTTAAACGCTTGCCAGCCCGATGATCCTATACAACGAAGCAGGGCTACTTCGTCTCGCTTTTCGCGTGCATAAATATGTACCGAACTTGCCACACCAATGCAGCCAAGTATTAGTGCTACAAATGCCAACAATGAAAAAAATTGATAGACCGATTTAAAACCCTGCCCCAATCCCTCTCGTCTTGCCTCAACTGTTTCGTAGCCAAATCCTAGTTTCTTAGATAAAGGTTTTACTTTTTCGATCAACGATTTTGTGTCTGCCTCAGAATTCGTTTTGATGTAAATACTATAACCCACCCGGCTGCCAAACTGAACGAGTCCGGTAGAATCTAACGAGGCAAGCGAAATATAAACAGCAGGAGCCAGCGTAGAGGTTAGGCCACCACCACCCGGTATTTTAGTTACTACGCCCGCAACCTTAAAAATAGTATTACCAACCTTAATGGAATCTTCTGAGCTCACTTGAAATTGGCTTGCCAACGACTCATCGAGCATGGCGTACTTACCGGTTTTAACTAGCTGATATGCGTTGGTGGGGAAAGTGGCCATCTCGCCATAAAAAGGAAAATCACCGTACATGGCTGTCAGTTTTACCAAACGAGATTGTTTGGTGTTCATAAACATGACCATTGATGCCATGTCGGCATCGCCTGCTATTTTCTGTTTAGTACTATCAACGGCTGTAAAAATTTCAGCATCGAATTTCTTGCTTGAATTTAAAACCAAATCAGCGCCAAGCAATTCTTTTGCATTTCGATTGAGTTCGTCTTGCAGGGAGTAGTTAAGCGATGCTATTGCTACCACGGCCGCAATACCGGTGATCAGCGAAGCCGAGAAAAGAAAGAGCCTTGAGAGATTATGTCTTCCATCGCGCCAAGCCATTTTCCAAACCCACGCATCTTGAAAAATGTTTTTGGTAACCCTTTTTATTTTAATGATGTATTCGAGCACGGATGAAAGCTGAAGGTTAAGAGTTAGAACTTGTAAGTTTTATGTTGATGGCTAAATGTTATACGATTTCAAATCAACAAATTATCGAATCACCGAATCAGTTGAACGTTCATTTACCAACTTGCCCCCTTTCATCTGAAGAATACGCTCTGTTTTTTCAGCGAGTTCTAAATTATGGGTTACTAACACCAAGGTGGTCTTTTCTTCTTTGTTTATTTCAAAAAGCAATTTTACAATTTGGCTTGCGTTTTCTTCATCTAAATTACCGGTTGGTTCATCGGCAAATAAAATCCGGGGCGAAGTCATAAATGCACGAGCCATGGCTACGCGCTGTTGCTCACCACCCGAAAGTTGCGTTGGGTAATGATCGAGTCGATCGCTCAAACCCACTCGTGCCAATAGATCTTTAGCTTTAGTTGAGCTATTCTTAGTGCCGCGCAACTCTAAAGGCACCATCACATTTTCGAGGGCTGTAAGCGTTGGCAACAACTGAAAATTCTGAAACACAAAACCCACAAACTGATTACGAACGTAAGCGCGATCATCTTCACTCATCGAATTCAATTTAAAACCCATCAGCGAAATTGTTCCGTTACTGGGCACATCTAAACCTGCGCAAAGGCCGAGTAATGTAGTTTTACCGCTACCCGATGGACCAATGATGGCCATACTTGTGCCTTGCCGTGCCTCGAAGGTAACTTCGTCAAGAACCGTTAACGATCTGTCACCTGTTTTATAGGTTTTACTAAGTCGCTCGCATTGAAGAACTATATCGCTCATGTAAACTAAAGTTTTGCTTAACCAAACACGAAAGTAATCGTTAAATGTTCTACTTTGTTTGTGTTTTAACAAAAGAAAAACAAATCATATAGGTATGGTCGGCAAAAGTATATTTCTCATTGTAGTTGCAGCCTTTTTTCAGTTTTCCACTCCGCCTCAGTCTATTCTTTTTTTTGGTGATAGCCTTACAGCGGGATATGGGCTTTCGCCCGAAATGGCATTTCCGTCTTTAATAGAAAAACAACTAAACAAAAACGGAGTAAGTGTAAAAGTTACCAATGCGGGTTTAAGTGGCGAAACTTCTGCCGGAGGGCTTGCACGGATTGATTGGGTGCTGCGTCAACGCGTAGATATTTTTGTGCTAGAACTTGGCGCTAATGACGGATTGAGAGGCTTGCCTCTTTCGCAAACCAAAACAAATCTTCAAGGTATTATTGATAAGGTACGAGCGAAATACCCAAACGCGAAAATCGTTTTGACAGGAATGCTGGTGCCACCCAACATGGGCAAGCAATACAGTGCAGAATTTAAAAATATCTATCCTGAGTTAGCTAAGAAAAACAAAGCGATACTGATGCCCTTTTTATTAGAAGGTGTTGGAGGGATCGAAAAATTAAATCAGGCAGACGGCATACACCCAAACGCAGAAGGGCATAAAATTATAGGAATTAATTTGGGTGCCGTTTTGAGTAAACTAATTTAAGAGTTAAATAAGTAATCAAAAAAATCTAATCTTTCAAAATACGCATCTCCACCCTCCTATTAAGAGCACGAGCCTCTTCGGTTCTGTCTGTCGATAATGGCTGAGAGCCACCAAAAGCTTTTATTTTGATCCGATCCTTTGCAATGCCTTTTGATACTAAATATTTCTTCACCGCTTCCACCCGATTTTGTGATAGCTCCATATTCTTTTCTGCATTTCCAATGTTATCCGTATGACCTTCCAGTTGAATGACCACTTTCGTATTTTCTTTCATCATGGCCACCAATTCATCCAGGCCATCATACGATTTTGAATTGATGACCGCACGGCCCATTTCAAAAATCAAATGCTCTAACCGAATAGCGCGACCTGTTGACGTCAATTGAATATCGCGTTTGATGATACCGTTGAGGGCTTCAGTCGGGGTAACGATCACAGTGCGCGGAATATATCCTTCTGCTTCGGCAGTCACTTGATATTTAGACGATCCAAAAATTGTGAATGTAAATGTGCTATCGTTGAAGTTGCCTGTAATTCCACCCGTGGGGTAGCTCTTGTATTTAATCTTTGCTTTAATGCCCTTGCTGCCCAGCGCATCGACTACTTTGCCTTGCACGGTGATTTCTTGCGAAAACAACAACGTGCATGTAGCAAGTTGAAACATTATCAAAAAAAATAATCGCATAGTTGTGCAAGTATACAGAATCAAAGCCTTTAAAATTATCTAGTCACTATCAGCAGCCAAACAAACAGATTAATAGAACTATAGATCCAAGTCGATAGTCTCTCCAACGCCAAATGCTTTCTCATCCTCATCTTTTTTTGGCCTTACTTCTTTCTCTTCTTTTGATTTTTCTTCGCTGAAGAGATCGGCTTGCTTGACTTCCTTGGTTGGGGCTTTTGCTTTGGGGGGCTGACCGTTGACGAGCGGCCCCTGAGACTTTTCTTTTGGCTCCCCAAAGAGGCTTGTTTGTCCGTCTTCTTCAACGACCGGCTCGGGCTCATCAATTTCTTCGTTGTTAGATTTTTTTTTTGGCGACTCGGTACCCTTATCGGTTCCGGTCGCCTCGTCATCATCAGCACTCGCCAGAGCATCTTCGGGTTCTTCTAGTGGCTTGACCTTGGTCACTTTGTATTGTGACAGTCGGTTGCCTAGTGCTTTCCAACCTTTTACATCCACAATTTCTTCTAGGTTCACTACTTCGCTTTCTTTGTCTTTGCCCTTTCCTTTCACCATTTCTATTTCTACTTCGGGCGTTTCGGCTGTGGTCACCAATTCCAATCGCGAGCCAATGCCTTCGCTGATGAATCCAAATTCTTTATCGGGTGTAGTGGTTTCGATTAAAAAACGCTTTACGAAATGTTGCTTGCTTTCGCCATCCCAATAAATGGCCGAGATCACTTTCTTCGGATTGAACTTCTCCACCAAAATTGTTTTCTCCGGTTCATAGCGATTGGTCGTTTCAAAACTGGTAATCTTATAGTTACCGCTCGAGGTGATGGCAATGATTTTATCGTCTCCATCAAACTTGTTGACATATTTCCCTCGCTCGTCTTTGTTCAATCGGCCAGAGGCTTGATCAAACCAAAGTTTCAATCCACTGAGCGTAGAGCCCCTACCCTCTTTAAAGTCCACTTTGCGCACGGGGTATTTAGTAATCGTATTTCCTCGCGCGCCCCGCCCTTTGATTTCCAATTCAGAAAAATCAAAATCAAAAATCTTCTTGCGTGCGGTACTGGACTGACTCAACTTTACTTCCACCACTTCAGCTTCACCATTGGGGTTGGCGCTCAGGTAATGAACTTTGCTGTTTGGATTGCCTTGATCCAAATCATATTCTTTGTCGCGGGTAATGGCAGGCATGGCAAAACGCTTCGCAAAGGTGCCACCACTTTTTCCATCGCTGTAAATCAAGTTATAAATCATCCGCTCGTCACCCTTTCGCCAAATGCCTACATGCAAAATGTCTTTGCCCATGAACACTTTCTCGTTGATGCGGCTCACTTTAGCTTTACCATCTCTGCGAATGACAATCACATCATCCAACTCCGAGCAATCAGCAATGAACTCATCTTTCTTCAAGCCCCAGCCAATAAAGCCGTCTTCACGATTGACATACAATTTTTGATTGTTGGCAATTACCTCAGTTGCAGCAACGGACGTAAACGTCTTGATTTCTGTCTTGCGCTCGCGACCTTTACCATATTTGTCCAATAGGTTTTGATAGTAGGCGATGGCAAAATCAGTCAGGTGCTTTAAGTGATGGAGTGTCTCTTTCAATTCCTTCTCCAAGTCACGCATCAACTCATCGGCTTTGAATGAATCGAATTTAGAGATGCGCTTGATGCGGATTTCGAGCAACCGCAAAATATCATCGCGGGTGATCTCGCGATAGAATTGTTTTTTGAATGGGCTTAAGCCCTTATCAACTACTTTAATTACTTCTTCAAATGTTTCTATCTCTTCAATAGAGCGGTAGATTCTTTTTTCGATGAAAATTTTCTCGAGCGAGGAGAACAAAATCTTCTCCATCAACTCCCCTTTCCTGATCTCTAATTCTTGTTTTAGAAGTTTAACTGTTTGCTCAGTGTTGTATTTCAAAATGTCGTTCACTTTCATGAACTGCGGCTTGTCTGCCACAATCACACATGCATTAGGTGATATCGAAACTTCGCAATCAGTAAAAGCATACAAAGCATCGATAGCGATTTCGGAAGAAATACCTGCTTGAAGACTTACTGCTATTTCCACATCCTTCGCGGTATTGTCTACAACTTGTTTTACTTTGATCTTACCCTTCTCGCTCGCCTTCACGATAGATTCCATCAGGGAGGCGGTGGTGGTGCCAAACGGAATTTCTTTAATCAGTAGCGTTTTCTTGTCTTCAATCTCAATCTTCGCACGGACTTTAATCTTGCCTCCGCGGTAGCCTTGCTCGTACTCCGAAAAATCCCCAATACCACCTGTGGGAAAATCGGGATAAATTTTTGGGTTCTTTCCTTTCAGAACATCAATCGATGCCTTTATCAATTCACAAAAGTTGTGGGGAAGAATTTTAGTAGAAAGACCAACCGCAATACCTTCCACACCTTGCGCTAATAACAATGGAAATTTTACCGGTAGGGTAACAGGTTCTTTCTTTCGTCCGTCATACGACAATTGCCATTCGGTAGTCTGTGGATTGTACACCACATCTAACGCAAACTTGGACAAGCGCGCTTCGATATAACGTGGAGCAGCGGCACTATCGCCCGTGCGCACATCGCCCCAGTTACCTTGTGTGTCGAGCAACAAATCTTTCTGGCCAATATTGACAATCGCTTCGCCAATCGCGGCATCACCGTGCGGATGGTATTGCATGGTGCTACCAATCACGTTCGCGACTTTATTGAAACGACCATCATCCATTTCTTTGATGGCGTGGGCAATCCTTCGCTGCACAGGTTTCAAACCATCTTCTATGCGCGGCACCGCACGTTCCAAAATTACGTACGAGGCATAATCTAAAAACCAATTTTCGTACATGCCATCAATGGCGATGGAATGCACGTTGCCGTCTTGATCTGTTGTTTCGTTGGGTATTTGCTTCTTAGCCATTCTTCCGTTCAATTAAACTCGTAAACACTATTCTTCAACAACCGCTGCTACTTCTTTCGCCTCCACTTTATCCAATTCAATCCTCAAATTATCGATGATAAAATCTTGTCGATTGGGTGTGTTCTTGCCCATATAGAATTCCAACAATTTGGCGAGGTGACTTTCTTTGGTGAGCAGCACCGGCTGCAGTCGAATGCTGTCTCCTATAAATGCACCAAACTCATCGGGCGAAATTTCGCCCAAACCTTTGAATCGGGTAATCTCAGGCTTGCTACCTAGTTTGGCAACGGCCGCTTGTTTTTCTTCTTCGCTATAGCAATAAATCGTTTCTTTTTTGTTGCGAACGCGGAACAAGGGAGTTTCGAGCACATACACGTGATTCGCCTTCACCAAATCGGGAAAGAATTGCAAGAAGAACGTCATCAATAATAAACGGATGTGCATGCCGTCCACATCGGCATCTGTAGCGATGATTACTTTATTGTAGCGAAGGCCGTCCAATCCATCTTCGATATTGAGTGCGTGTTGAAGCAGATTGAATTCTTCGTTTTCGTAAACCACTTTTTTGGTGAGCGAGTAGCAGTTTAGCGGCTTTCCGCGTAAGCTGAACACCGCTTGAGTCTCTACATTTCGCGATTTGGTAATGGAGCCGCTGGCAGAATCTCCCTCGGTAATAAAAATCATCGACTCAGTTCCCTTCTCTCCTTTGGCGTCATCAAAATGAAAACGGCAATCGCGGAGTTTTTTATTGTGCAGGTTTGCTTTCTTGGCGCGCTCGTTGGCCAATTTTTTGATCCCGGCAATTTCTTTTCGTTCTCGCTCTGATTGCAGAATTCTCTTTTGCAGGGCATCAGCAGCAGTTGGGTTTTTATGTAGAAAAATTTCTAATTCTTTCGCCACAAAATCTCCTACAAAATTTTTAACACTCGCTCCACCTTCTGGCGCCATGTTGATAGAACCCAACTTCGTTTTGGTCTGCGATTCGAACACAGGCTCTTGGACGCGCACCGCAACCGCACCTACTATGCTGGCGCGTATGTCGGCTGCATCAAAATCCTTTTTGTAAAAGTCGCGCACGCCACGCACAATGCCTTCGCGGAAAGCGGCTAAATGCGTCCCTCCTTGTGTGGTGTTTTGTCCGTTTACATACGAATAGTATTCTTCACCGTATTGATTTCCGTGTGTTAATGCAAACTCAATATCATCGCCTTTGCAGTGGATGATGGGGTAGCGAATTTCTTCAGCGTCCGATTTCTGTTTCAGCAAATCGAGCAATCCATCTTTGGAAAAGAACTTGCGACCGTTGTAATTAATGGTCAGTCCCGCATTTAAGAACGCGTAGTTCCACATCAAGTCATCCAGATATTCGGGGATGAAGTGATAGCTTTTAAACATGGTATTATCTGGCTCAAACTCTACCAGCGTTCCATTCTTTTCATCGCTTTTGGTAACCTTCGGGTCGGCCGTTAATACACCTTTTTTAAACTCCGCTAATTTGGTTTGGCCATCGCGAAAAGCTTGCACCTTAAAATAGTTAGATAAAGCATTTACTGCCTTAGTACCCACACCATTCAAACCGACTGATTTTTGAAAGGCACCTGAATCGTATTTCGCACCCGTGTTGATTTTAGAAACCACATCGACCACTTTGCCCAACGGAATACCTCGACCATAATCGCGCACCATCACGTGCTGGTCAGTAATTTTCACATCAATGGTTTTACCATAGCCCATCATATGTTCATCGATACAGTTGTCAATGACTTCTTTCACCAACACATAAATGCCATCGTCTTTGGCCGAGCCATCGCCCAACTTGCCGATGTACATGCCAGGGCGTAAGCGAATGTGTTCGCGCCAATCAAGCGATCTGATACTGGACTCATTATAATCGGAGGTTTCCTTCGCCATAGCTATTAAAACTTAAACAGTTCAAGTGCGTAAAGATGAAAAAATTATTGCGTCTGAGTTGAGGTTCAAAAAAACTAATTTTCAGGAAGGCAAATCATAAAAAAAAAGAAGATACAAAATGAACTAGCCCTTGGCTCAACAAACAATGGCTCGGATGAGAATTAAAGATTTGATTTTCAGTTGCTAAAAAGTATTACCTAGAACCAATCATTTAAAAAAAAGTCGTTTGGCAACTTTGTAAATTGGCCAACTTAGCACCCACACTACCACCAAGGCGATGCTTCCGTAGATAATTAGGCCAATATCTTGGTAATTAAATTTTTCAGAGCTGTTATAAAGAGCAATAAAATTAATACCTACTATTAAAAAAATGGTTAATGAGGTTATCAGTCCATAAAACCATGCCCTAAATTCGATATGGTTGGCAAACAACTTATTAATTAAAAATACAAACAGGTTTAAAATTGCCGCCATCACTAAAAAGCTGTAGAAAAGAACATCTCGAGAAAGCGAAATAGGTGTTTCGGCTTCAATAACCACAACAGTTTCTGGCAAAGAGGCATAATTATACATAAACACGCCCAAAAAAATGATTAACGAAAGAAACCAGATTGCTTTAAATACCTTTAGCGTCATGTGACTACATTTGTGATGCAAATTAAACGTAAATACATTGAACTATCGCGCACTTTATTTTATTGTCATACTATTTTTTGTGGTCACAGGCTGCTCTAAGCCTTTGCCAACGTTAGAAAAAATAGACATTGAAAAGTGGAAGGGAGACAAATGGGGATGCCTAAACAATCGGTTAAAATCGCTGCCTGCTCTAATTGAGCAGAAGGAGAAGCTAAAGGGACTCTCGCAAGATGATGTGGTAAGTCTTTTGGGAAGGCCAGACGAAAATGAGCTTTACAAACGCAACCAAAAGTTTTTTCACTATTACATCAACTCTAAAAAATGTAAATCAGACACTATAGCCCAACGGCTTTCGCTAAGGTTCAACGCAATGGGGTTTGCCAAAGAGGTGCTGGTTGAATGAAGAACAACTAGCGGGCAATTAGACTTAAATTAACTATGGAGTGCAGTTCGATCGAAGTACTGCTTTTTACTTTTCGACCTTTCAATATTGGCCCAAAGAATATCTACTAATGCCTCTTTCTTTTTGTGATTAAAAGGATAGAGAAGTGAAGGTTTAAAATAAAATTTGTCTCCGAAGAGTTCGTTGGCATACAAGTCAACTCGATATACACCCCCCATCGACACCAAGTTTACATCCTTGATATTCTCCAGCGGGATAAGCAGGTCTTGACCTTTCTGAACCACGTACATAAATTCATCGTCAAACTCAACATGATAAACTTTTCGATTGACGCTCCACCAAACGAAAACCAAATAGGAAAAATTGAGTGGCATCAGTACATGAGAAAGCCTACCATCTTCTCTGTATTCACTATATCCAAGAATAAAAAGCGAACCCATACCAATAACAATGAGTATCGGTACGCTACGTTTATAAGTTATTAAATAGCGAGTTGACAAATTTCTTATCCTCAGTTTTTCGGGTTGCATTGAAACTATATCTTTACAGGGAATAAAAATACTAATATCAATGAATAAAATTGCAGTAATCGGTTCGGGCACTATGGGCAATGGCATTGCTCACGTATTTGCTCAAAATGGATTTAATGTTTCGATTATCGATATTTCTGAAGATGCGCTCAAAAAGGCATTGGCTACTATTGAAAAAAATCTTTCACGCCAAGTAGAGAAGGGAACTATTTCCTCAGACGTGAAGACGCAAACACTCGCCAATCTTTCCACCACTACTTTTATGAAAGAAGGATTGAAAGATGTTGAGCTAGTAGTAGAAGCCGCCACTGAAAACCTAGAGTTAAAGTTAAAAATTTTTAAAGATGTAGATGAGGCTACTAAACCGGGGACTATTTTAGCCTCAAACACTTCGTCTATTTCAATTACACAAATTGCTTCGGTAACAAAAAGCCCGGGGCACGTAATTGGTATGCACTTTATGAATCCTGTGCCAGTTATGAAGCTAGTAGAAATTATTAGAGGCTATAATACGAGCAACGAAACGACTCACGCAATTATGGAGCTTTCGCGCAAGCTTGGGAAAATACCTGTTGAGGTTAATGACTACCCAGGCTTTGTGGCAAACCGTATTTTGATGCCGATGATAAACGAGGCCATCTATTCGGTTTACGAAGGCGTGGCAGGTGTTACTGAAATTGATACCGTTATGAAATTGGGTATGGCACACCCCATGGGGCCGTTGCAACTTGCCGACTTTATTGGGCTAGATGTATGCCTTTCTATTTTACGTGTTTTGCACGATGGCTTCGGCAATCCAAAGTATGCTCCTTGCCCGCTACTGGTAAACATGGTGCAGGCGGGGCATAAAGGCGTAAAAACTAGTTCTGGATTTTACAAGTACATTGCTGGAAGCAAAGACCTGGTCGTATCAGACCAGTTTAGAAAGTAAACCAAGGGCTGTACGTTTTTGAGAGAGAGGAACTACCGAAGCAACCTCCAATTAAAATGCGAAATTCGAGATCGCTTCGCCCAAATAAACCATCGGGGCTCGCAAAAATAGGTTGTTTTTAGAGATGCACCCAATAACAAAGGCGCATGATTCACCACAAGAATCAATGCGCCTTTGAAAGCCGATGTAAAAAAAATTATTTTTTCAGCAAATCCCTTATCTCGGTCAGTAATTGAATGTCGGCTGGAGGTGGTGCTGGTGCTGCTGGTTTTTCGTCTGCCTTCTTTTGAGCAGTATTCATTCCTTTCACAATTAAGAAAAGAACAAAGGCAATCACCAAAAAAGAAATAACAGAAGATATAAACTTACCAAGCAACATTCCGCCTGGCTTCCAAGAAGCAATATCAGCTGCTCCAGCAGCCTCTAGCGCTGGTTGCAAAAGAATGGGGGTGATAATATCTGCCACCAGTGAATTTACAATCGTTCCAAATGCACCGCCAATAATTACGCCTATTGCCAGGTCTACAACATTGCCGCGCATTACAAAAGCTTTGAATTCTTTTAACATAAAGGTTTGGGTTTAGGTAAAATAGTGAGGCAAAATACGATTTTTAACCGATCGTTCTAGAAAGGAATTCGTTCAAATAGTCTAAAATCACGTTGAATTAGTCAATCCATCATTAAAAATAAAGCGTATAGTACTGGTATATCTCTATTCGATGCACTTTTGAAAACATTTTGATATGTTTTAGTGTTTAAAACACAATTGCCAATCTATGCCATTGATAGCCTTAGTTGATGATGACCCTATTTTTCAATTTACGGCTACTCGGCTAATTGAATCGGCCAACCTATCTAACGGCATCCTTCATTTTGAAAATGGCAGTGAAATAACAGAATACCTATCAAAGTATTCATCGGAAAAAGACAAACTCCCTGATTATATTTTTTTAGACATTAACATGCCGCTGGTTGATGGCTGGATGTTTTTAGAAGAATATCAAAAGATAAAATCAACTTTGCCGAAGGAGCTTTGCATTTATATGGTAAGTTCTTCTATCGATCCACGAGATATAAGCCGGGCAAAAGAATTTAACGATGTAAAAGATTTTGTGATAAAGCCAGTAACTGTAGATCGATTTACTACACTGCTTAAAAGCTAAACTCTTTTAGCGCATTACTTTTACTTGATTACGTAGACCTCTAAAGCTTATCAGCTCAGTGCCCGCATGGCCTACAAACATTTTGGCATCTACCTTTACAGGGATTTGATTTCCATCGGCAGATATCCAAGCGGTAACAGAGTTCTCTCCCCTGAAAAGGGAATTTTTTGGCATGATGGGCACCAACTTATGGCATGGGAATTTACCCAAGTCGGTGCTCACCGTTTCCCTTCCAAAATAAAGTATTTTGAATTTGTAGGCCGTATCTTCAAAAAAGCCTGAAACAGTTAACGTGTCTCTTACTTTATATTGGCTAAAGTCAATTACCCGCAAATACATAAAACCAGCAACAATATCGCGCACGTTATCAGGAGTTACATATTCTTTTGGCTCACTTAGTTTACCAGAGGCTTTATCTGCCACCTGAACATAGGCTTTGTCTAACTCGTGATTGTATTTAACCAACTCATCCAAACGGTACTTTCCCTCTCGTATCTTACGATACGATTCGTGCGTAATAATTTCGTTTGCATCGATATAAGCTCCCCAATTATCATTCACTTTCGATATCCAAGTTGCCATGCCAGAGGTTTCCATAAAGGCATCTACTTTGAAGCATGATTTTTCGTTTCGTGTATGTAACTCCTTATCTACGGTGGTCACGCCTTTTCCAACCGTAAAAATTCCCAAATACATACGATATTCTAGTTTTTCGCCCGTAGAAATAGCTGTACTTGACTTGATGGCGGTTTCATCTTGAACAAACGCCAAGAAGGTAGCCAAAACAATAAACCCAAATAGGTAGCGCATAAACAAATTTAATAGTTGTTACTGACTATGGCAAAGGGTATGCCACGCTAAACGGAAACTCCGTTTTCGCGCAAGGCATCATTCAATGAGGTTTTCTTATCGGTGCTTTCTTTTCTGGTGCCAATAATAAGTGCGCACGGAACTTGATACTCGCCCGCGGCAAATTTTTTGGGTATGGTTCCTGGTATCACCACCGACCTTGGAGGCACGTAGCTTTTGTATTCGATCGGTTTTGCCCCTGTTACATCAATTATTTTTGAGCTAGCCGTGAGCACCACATTTGCTCCTAGAACAGCCTCCTTACCTATGCGAACACCCTCTACAATAATACACCTCGATCCAATAAAGGCGTTGTCTTCAATAATTACAGGTGCAGCTTGTACAGGCTCCAGCACCCCGCCTATGCCAACACCACCACTCAGGTGGACATGCTTTCCGATTTGGGCACAACTACCAACGGTTGCCCAAGTATCTACCATGGTGCCTTCATCTACATACGCACCAATGTTTACATACGATGGCATCAGTATTACACCTTTACTTAAATAAGATCCATGCCTGGCAATGGCGTGTGGAACTACCCGAACACCCAACTCCTTATAATTTTTCTTTAACGCAATCTTATCGTGAAACTCAAATGGTCCAACTTCAATGGTTTCCATTTGTTGAATTGGGAAGTAAAGGATAACGGCCTTTTTTATCCACTCATTTACCCGCCAATCCTCGCCATCGGGCTCAGCCACTCTCAACTTACCCTTATCTAGCTGCTCTACAACCTCACGTATGGCAGCTTGCGTTTCGGGCTGTTTTAATAAATCGCGGTTGATCCAGGCTAATTCAATTTGTTCGTGTAGTTGCATTTTAAGTTCTAATTTTAAAGTTAGATGCAAGAAATGAAAAAACGGAGAATACTCATCGCCTCCATCTTAAAACCAATAGACGATACCCGCATGGTTGAAAAGATGGCTTGCTCACTTGCTGGCACAAAAAAATACGAGGTTGTTATTGTTGGATTTCCATCAAAAAATCTTTCCGTTACCAGAAAGGACATAACGCTTCTACCCCTCCACAACTTCAAAAGAATTAGCTTGGGGAGACTGATTGCCCCTATACTTGCGCTTCAAAAATGCATTAAAGTAAAACCTGATATACTTATAGTTAATACACATGAATTACTGATAGTTGCGATACTAAACAGAATATTATTTGGTAGCACGATTGTTTACGATATACGCGAAAACTACGCCCGCAACATCCAATACACCACCGCTTTTCCGAAACCGTTTCGTGCGCTTTTGGCAGGTTTTGTAAGATTAAAAGAACGATGTCTAATTCCCTTTTTTAACTTGGTCTTTCTGGCCGAAAAAGGCTACTCAAAGGAGTTAAATTTGACATCAAAAAAAATTATTGTTCTCGAAAACAAAGTTCAGCTTTCCCCCTCTTTTAAACAGATAAGGTCGGGCAATACTCGCCTTTTATTTAGCGGCACGCTAGCCGAAAGCACCGGGGTATTCGAATCAATTCAACTTGCCAAGCAACTTCATCAATTAAACCATTCTATTGAGTTAATGATTATTGGGTACTGTCCGCAGGAAAGTGTTTACCTTAAATTGATTGCTGCTTTAGAAGGCCATCCATTTATCACCTTGATAGGTGGCAATCGACTGGTGCCTCATCCAGAAATACTATCTGCCATAGCCAAGTCTGATTTTGGGATCATCTACTATCCACCTTCTCCGCACGTTGAAAACTCGATGCCCACCAAACTATACGAATACCTCGGATGCCAATTGCCCATACTACTTCAAAATTACAAGCCGTGGATGGATCTTTGCCAGCCCTATCAAGCGGCCATATCAATTGACTTTGCCAAACCAGACGCTAATTCCGTTTTAGAACAAATGAATACTCAATCATTTTACTGCGAAGTGCCCACCGATGTGACCTGGGCTTCAGAAGAACCAAAACTCTTGAATGCCTTGGACAATTCTATCTGAATTTATTCTCGACTAACTATTTTTTTAGACACGTCTAAGTTATACCTTTGAACATTACGCCCAGCGTTCTTCTTTCCAATTAAGCTGAAAGGAAACTGTAACTCCATGAATTCATCGCCCCGTAAGTCATTAAGCGAAGTAAACGCCTCGGTAGACGCCACCAACCGAAAAGGCTGGCGAAAGCTTTTTGCATTTTTAGGGCCTGCCTATTTGGTAAGCGTTGGCTACATGGACCCAGGCAATTGGGCTACCGATATTGCAGGCGGCAGTAAGTTTGGCTATGCACTTATTTGGGTGCTACTGATGTCTAACCTAATGGCTTTGTTGCTCCAAAGTCTTAGTGCCCGATTGGGGGTTGTACGCCAACTGGATTTAGCGCAAGCTTCCCGAAGCTCATATCATCCGGTAGTAAACTTCTGCTTATGGATACTAGCCGAAATTGCTATTGCCGCTTGCGATCTGGCCGAAGTGCTCGGCATGGCCATCGGCTTGCAATTATTATTTGGGCTACCTTTAATTTGGGGCGTATCGCTAACGGTGCTAGATACACTCTTGCTACTGGTGCTACAGAGTTATGGCATGCGCAAAATCGAAGCCTTTATCATTGCGCTAGTAGCCATTATTGGCATTTCCTTTTTCATGGAAATGATTTGGGCAAAGCCAGATGTAAATGAATTAGTAAAAGGATTTATTCCGTCTATTCCTTCAGATGAAGCACTTTACATAGCCATCGGCATCATTGGCGCAACCGTTATGCCACACAATCTCTATCTCCACTCCTCACTGGTTCAAACCCGTAGAATCGACTCTTCCGAAAAAGGAATATGGTCTGCCATAAAGTATAACTTCATTGACTCTGCCATTGCCCTCAACGCGGCTTTTTTTGTAAACGCTGCCATCTTAATATTAGCAGCATCCACTTTCTTTCGCGCAGGCATGTTCGAGGTATCCGACATACAAGATTCCTATAAATTTCTAGCACCACTCACTGGCACCGAATGGGCATCTATTCTTTTCGGAGTTGCCCTAGTAGCAGCAGGCCAAAGCTCTACCATTACAGGAACGCTAGCGGGACAAATCGTAATGGAAGGTTACTTAAACTTACGGATTGCACCGTGGCTAAGAAGACTTATCACCCGATTGATTGCCATCATACCCGCTTATGTAGTCATTTTAATTTATGGCGAAGGCAAAACCGGAGAGTTGCTCGTGTTCAGTCAAGTAATACTGAGTCTACAATTAGGTTTTGCTGTAATACCTCTTATTCACTTTACCAGCGACAAAGAAAAGATGGGCGTTTTTGCCAATAAACTTTGGGTTAAAATTGCTGCATGGACGATTGCATTTATCATCGTATCGTTAAATGTAAAACTGGTTGTCCAAGAAATTGAAAGTTGGCTATTAAATTCGGGTGAAAACTCATGGATGATATGGCTTCTGGTAATACCTGCTTGTGTTGCAACCGGCATTCTATTGCTATACATTACCTTTAAGCCAGTGCTCGATAAAAGAAGGTTAGAAAAAAATGCACGTGCCCCGCATGGCACCGCCACGGTACTGCAAGAATTAAGCAAACCAATTTATAAAAGGGTTGCCATTACCATCGACTTTAGTTCGGTTGATGCAGTCTGCATTAGCAATGCTGTAGCACAAGGCGGTAAAGATGCCACCTATTTGCTCGTTCACATTGTTGAAACCGCAGGTGCCATTTGGTATGGAAGTGAGATTGCCGATCGCGAATCGGCCGATGACAAATCGGCCTTGAAAAATTATGTAGATCAATTAAAACAACAAGGCTACTCGGTAGAAATGGAAATTGGATATGGCAATCCAAAGCAAATCATTCCGAGCATCGTAACAAAATTCAATTCCGACTTACTGGTAATGGGCGCGCACGGGCATAAGTGGGCCAAAGATTTAATTTTCGGAACAACCGTAGATACCGTTCGCCATCGAGTAGATATTCCCGTTCTTATTGTCCGTTAAGAAATTTACGGTCTCATAACCGAAAGCTCATGGCTGACTAGGGTACAGCTCCACCCCTATAAAATACTTTCAATTACCTTTACCGAAAATCTATTCTTGAGCTTCGCAAACAACACCATCATCGCATTGGCCACACCACCGGGCATTAGCGCCTTGGCTGTTATAAGGCTTTCGGGAAAAAATTCAATTGAGTTGACCCAACAATTCTTCAAAGGCAAGAACTTACAAACACAGCCAAGCCATACCGTTCATCTTGGCACACTGGGCGAACACGGCAAAGCCATTGATGAAGTAATGGTTTCTGTTTTTAAAGAACCCAATTCCTTTACCAAAGAAAATTCGATCGAGATTTCATGCCATGGCTCACCAATCATTGTAAAAGAGATTATTAAACTTTTCTTAGCACATGGTGCACGTCTGGCCAAACCAGGCGAGTTTACACAACGTGCCTTTTTTAACGGTCGCTTTGATTTGGCACAAGCCGAAGCAGTTGCCGATTTAATTCATGCCGAAACAGACAATGCCAGGCAAGCTGCACTAAACCAAATGCGCGGTGGATTTTCAAAAGAGCTTGCGCGCTTACGCGAAGAGTTAATCCATTTTGCTTCGCTCATCGAACTTGAATTAGACTTTGGAGAAGAGGATGTTGAATTTGCCAAGCGCGAAGATTTAAAATTACTCATACAAAACATTCAATCGTTTCTTCTCTCGCTTATCCAATCGTTCGATCAAGGTAACGTTATTAAAAATGGTGTGCCCACCGTAATTGCTGGAAAGCCCAACGCGGGTAAATCGACTTTGCTGAATGCATTACTGAATGAAGAAAAAGCAATCGTATCTGAAATAGCCGGCACCACCCGCGATGTAATCGAAGACGAAATGACTATTGCTGGCATAAACTTTCGGTTTATGGACACGGCAGGTCTACGCGAAACGAAAGATGTGATTGAAGCAATGGGCGTTGAGCGCACACGCGATAGAATGAAAAAGGCATCGGTGATTCTGTACTTGTTCGATCTTACCCAAACTACGCTAAATGAAATTTACGAAGAAGAAGCCAATCTAAAGGAGTTGGGCATCCCCTACTTAAAAATTGGAAATAAAATAGACCGTGCCAATAAAAAACTGCTAGACCAATTAGCTACCGAAAACTTCATTCTTATTTCTGCTTCCGCCAAAACAAACATCCATTTGCTGAAAGAGAAAATTGTAAGTTTTTTTCAAATAAAAGAAGTGAAGCAAGGCGATGTAGTCGTCACTAATCTTCGGCACTATCAAAGCTTGCTGCAGACAAATCAATCGCTCGAAAAAGTTTTAGCTGGTATGGAAAACGGTACAACGGGCGATTTTTTGGCTATGGACATTCGCCAGGCACTGCATTATTTAGGAGAGATCACAGGTACCATCTCATCAGACGATTTGTTGGCAAACATATTTTCTAAGTTTTGTATCGGGAAGTAATCGAAAATTTTGAAGTAACAAATAAATGCATCAAAACTCCATCATCACAAATTGTGATCATTGGATTATAAAATCGATAACGCGAGATTTATGGAATTACAAACCATCCAAAGCAGAATCTATGAAGTAAGGGTGCAAAAAGTAATGCTGGATTTTGACCTTGCCGATCTTTATGAAGTGCCTACTAAGGCTCTGAACCAAGCGATAAAAAGAAATGGGAAACGGTTCCCCATTGATTTTATGTTTCGGCTTACCAAAACGAATGTTATAATTTAACTATTTTGTGGTGTTGATCGAACAAATGATGGGCATGTCACGAAAATCTCTTTTAACTACTTTCATTTTTTTCTACTTGGCTATTACCACACAAAATGTATGGTGTCAATCAACTAGTATTAAAAATGCACAGCAGCAGATTGGTTTAAATTTCGACAATAATTTCTTTCTGTTTAACGGAGACGATGGATATTACACAAATGGTACTTTTATTAAGTATAGTCGAATACAAAGAAAAATTTCAGATAAAATTATTAAACGAGTTCTTTCAGTAGAACTTGGGCAGAAAATTTTCATCGCCCACAGTCGTAAAATTCTACCGAGCCCCAACCTTACACCAGGCGTTCCGGGAGGCATCGATCAAATAGATAGGCCGATAGCGGGCTACCTATTCGGTAAGATTTCGCAAGCCAAATTTTATAAAAATCGAACCCTGTTAGAGCTAGGAATATCCGCAGGAAGCATTGGCGGAAATTCGTTAGGTCAAAACGTCATAGAAGTATGGCATCAGGCAATAGGTATAAAAGATTACTGGAATTGGGTATGGAACTACCAAGTAAAAAATGAGTTCGGAATAAATCTCCATAGCACCTTTGCTCACTCGCTCCTTCGCCAAACTTCCATCCTTCAACTTACACCAATTACCCAAGCAACAGTTGGCAGCACCTATACCGATGTATCGCAATCGTTTCTCTTCCAAATTGGAAAATTGCGACCTATGTCGTCCAGTTCGTTTTGGTCTTCACGATTAGCAACAAAAGAATCCGCAGAGGAAAATTTGGGATTTGAATTGTTTATATTTTACAAGCCCGAAATCAGGTACCAAATTTATAATGCAACCATTCAGGGAGGGATGTTTAGTAGCGACAAGGGTTTGGTTTTATCAGACATAAACCCAATTGTGCTAGCTCACGAATTTGGAGTTCAGTTTTCTCGCCCCAGATTTAGTATAAGGTATTCTATGACTTTCCAGAGTAAAGAGGCCAAAAGTCAATTTTTCAACCAATCTCATGCAAGTATTGGGTGTTCATTCTCGTATTGAATCCAAAAAAAGGAAAATATCGTGAGCTTAAAATAACAACCTGATCCACCTGGCAAAATCATCATCGCGCATATTCCGGTATTTAATCTTCTGTTCACTTGCATTAACACTCAACTTGATAACCACTTTAACTACAAAATAAAAAAGTAATAGTATCATCTACCAAACACAACGGTTTATTTACAGGGCATCTCTAAAAACCTATTCGTCTTTGCGAGCGATAGCGAAGCATTCTCAAATTTCAAAGCAATAAAATAGGGATTGCTTCGGTCGTTCCTCCCTCGCAAAGACGTTTAAGAGGGTTTTTAGAGATGCCCTACGTTCAAACACCGATTATCGCTTACTTTTGCAGAATGAAAGTACTGACTGGCCTTTTCATTTTGTTTGCTTACTGTTTGGCAGATGCACAACCATCCACAGAAACAGTGATCGCCTTTGGTTCGTGCAACGATGAAGACGAGCCGCAAGAAATGTGGAAAGAGATCATCGCTCAAAAACCCTCTTTGTGGATATGGGGTGGCGACAATGTGTATGCCGATGATGGCGAGGATTTAAAAAAACTCAATCAGCGATACCTCAAACAAAAATCGAATAGTGACTATCAATCGCTGATTAAGAACTGTTTGATAACCGGCACGTGGGACGACCATGATTATGGCACGAACGATGGCGGTCGATTTTTTTCAAAAAGGATAGAGAACAAAAAGCCAATACTCGAATTTATAGGGTTCGCAAAGACAAACCCAGTATGGAACCATGCGGGTGTTTATAACTCCACTACGATTGTGTCTGGGAATCAAAAAATAAAAATAATCAACCTCGACACACGAAGCTTTCGCGATACCACCTACAAGGTGTACAGTGTTGATTCAGTTTCAAAAAAATCCACCTATCGTTTCCATATCAACCGAGAAGGTGACATACTGGGCACAGAACAATGGCGCTGGCTAGAAAATGAATTGAACGAAAATGGCATAGGCCTCTTTATTATCAATTCAAGCATTCAAGTAATAGCTAAAGACCATCGGTTTGAAAAGTGGGACAACTTTCCGCTAGCAAGGCAACGCTTATTTCGATTGATAGAGGCATCCCATAAAAATGTTTTTATTATCAGTGGCGATCGGCACATGGCCGAATTCTCACAAATACAACTCCCCAAGTTGAGTTATCCTTTGGTCGACTTTACCTCTAGCGGCCTTACCCACACTTGGTCAGAATTTTGGGAAGAAAAAAACAACCATCGCGTAGGTACACAAGTCATCCAAAAAACCTTTGGCCTTATAAAGGTGGCTTGGTTGGGCAGTACGCCAATGGTTACTTTACAAATCAGGGGGCTGGGTGGGGTCAATTACGGAGAACAAAAGATTCAGTTTGGGTCAAAATAATTCAAAAAAGAGCTAAACCTTTATTGACTTACTGTGTTAGGTAGTGGCATTAGAAAATTTTTACCCAATCTTTAAACCAATCAATTATGAAAACAATTAAATCAATCATGATGGCTGCTATTTTCGCAGCCTTCGCTATCATCGTTACCAGTTGTGGCGATGGTGGAAAAGCCGCTAAAGAAAAAGCAAAGCAAGATTCAATCCGTGTAGCTGATTCTACAGCTCGTGTTATGGCTATTGCTGATTCAATCGCAGCTTTGCCAAAGTCTATTGCCGAAACGGCTATCAACACACCTAACCTTAGCACGCTAGTAGCTGCTTTGAGTGCTGGCGAATTGGTAGAATTATTCAAAGGAACAGATGCTTACACGGTATTTGCTCCTACCAATGATGCATTTGCTGCTGTACAATCAACAGTTGACATGCTGTTGAAGGCCGAGAACAAATCAAAGCTTCAAAATGTATTAAAGTACCACGTAGTTGCCGGATCGGTGAAGGCTGCTGACTTAAAAGATGGCCAAGAACTTACCACCCTTCAAGGTGAGAAGATCAAGGTTGCTTTGAAAGACGGTAAAGTGTTTGTAGGTGGTGCTGAAGTTACCAACGCAGATGTGACCGTGAACAATGGTGTTGTTCACATGACCAACAAAGTATTAGTGCCTAAGAAGATGTAATTTATACTACGATTTCTTCCAAGCGTGAAAGACCCCGACAGCCATGTTGGGGTTTTTCTTTTTATAGCCATTCGGCAGCAATCAATCGACTGCTAATTGCTCTTCTGCCAATTTATAATCATCTTTCTGGCTTGTAATTAATGCAATGACAGACCAAAAGAAGTATTCCCTTTCCGTAGGTATCACCCTCGTTATTGCCAACATGATTGGAACAGGGGTTTTTACCTCGCTGGGTTATCAAGTGGGTTCGATCCCATCGGGCTTTGTCATATTGGTGCTTTGGGCGGTTGGTGGCGTGGTGGCCTTATCGGGTGCGTTTACTTATGCCGAGATTTCTACCACGCTTCAAAAATCGGGTGGCGAGTACAATTACCTTGGAAAAATATTCCATCCTGCCCTTGGCTTTGCCGGTGGGTGGATGAGCCTGTTGGTAGGCTTTGCCGGAGCCATCTCAGCAGTTGCTTTGGCCATAGGCGAATATTCGTCCATGCTGCTAGGCATTTCAAACAAAGTGGTTGCAGTTTGTGCCATTTTATTAGTAACAAGCATTCATTTATTTGGCGTAAAAACCGGAGGCAGGGTTCAAAATTTACTCACGGGCATGAAGCTGCTGCTGATTCTGTTTTTCTGCACTGCCCCTTTTTTTGTAGCTGATGAACTTAAATCTGGAATTAGCTTTTTACCCCAACCCGGAGATTTAGAATTGATTCTTAGCTCAAGTTTTGCCGTATCGCTTGTGTTTGTTGTTTATGCCTATACCGGGTGGAATGCCGTTGCTTACATAGCTGGTAATTTAGAAAACCCCAGTAAGAACTTACCTCGCTCACTCATTCTAGGAACACTCACTGTTACCATTGTATACCTCGCATTAAACTCGATGTTTCTTTACTCGGCATCGTTTACCGAACTGAATGGAAAAAATGACATTGGCAATGTGGTGGCATTCAAACTCTTTGGACCTCAAATCGGGTTAGCCTTTTCTACACTTTTCAGCGTTGCGTTGCTTTCAACATTAAGTGCCATGACTATTGCCGGGCCACGCGTGCTCGAAGCGATGGGTGATGACTATCCACGCCTAAAACCTTTCGCTTCTAAAAACAAATACGATATGCCCTATATTGCCATTCTAGTGCAGGCAAGTTGGTCTATCTTTTTGGTGTTGGTTAGCTCATTCAAAGAAATCATTCAATACATCTCCATCAGTCTTTCATTGTTTTCAATGGCTACCGTGCTCGGAATTTTCTTTATCCGAAAAAAATATGCTAGCGAGAAACCACCATTTCGAGTCCCGTTGTTTCCATTACCTCCTATCGTATTTACGTTGTGTACCTGTTGGATGATTTATTATGTAACCATCAACGATCCACGGATTATTCTTTATACGCTGGGCACCATTATACCCGGTTTAATTATTTATTTTGTTATTTCAAGAAATCAGAAATTGTGAAAAAAAAACCTACCTGCTTAATTGCCATTTACGCATTTGCCCTATTCGTTTTATCGTGCACTACTCCAAAAGAGTCGGCAACCGAAGAAACAGCTATTGATTCCGTTGCCTATTCCGATACACTGCAAATTCAGCACGACACGCTAACCGTTGCTACACCAACTAAACAAATTGAAAAAGATACTGTGCTCGATAATGGCGCGCGCTTTATTGCTGGATTAGAGCAGCTAAACCAAAGCTCATTTAACCCGCTTCAAAACGATAGTTATTGGAAAGACTATAAAACCTCAATGGATGCCAATTGGAAAAAAATGTACGACAATCGGTTGAGTAAAATACAAACTTGGGAGAACACTACTTTTTCAAAATCAATTGCCGACTCGCTTACTTTATTCTATCCCTTTTCAGGACCCGATTTTTTGCATGCTTTCTACCTGTTTCCTCGTGCCAAGACTTACGTATTAGCTGCACTAGAACCCATTCGAGAGGTCGTTCCACTCGATACCATTTCTGAAACACAACGAGATTCTTTTTTAGATAGCCTTGGCTCCTCCCTTCGCGATATTTTTAACAAGAGTTATTTTATCACCACCCACATGGAGAAAGACCTCAAGCAAGTAAAGGGCGTATTACCTCCATTGTATTTTTTTATTGAGCGTTCAGGTTTTGAATTGCTTTCGCAGAAATTTATAACCGTTGATGCGGCTGGAAACGAAACGGAAGTTAAAGGCAATCAAATTCATTGGCAAAAAACACCTGGCGTAAAATTAGTAATACGCCATCGCGAATCGCAGGAAGTAAAAACAGTCTATTACTTTTCGGTAAGTATTTCTAATGGCGGCTTAAAAGAAAGAGCTTCTTTCGTTGCGTTCATTAAAAGCCACGCTCCTTTCAATACGTTTGTAAAATCAGCTTCGTACCTAATGCACAAAGAAGTATTTACTGAAATCAAAAAAATAATCATTACCAACAGCAACCATCTCTTTCAAGATGACACGGGCATACCTTACAAGTATTTTAAAAACAAATTAGAATGGTCGGGCCAATTTTATGGCGAATATGTAAAACCAGTAAGTGATTTTAGTAGCGAACTTTACCAACCCGACTTAGATTCGGCCTACCAAGCAGGCGGTAAAAAATTACTCCCCTTTTCGCTTGGCTACCATTGGAGTACCAAAAAACAAAACTATATGCTCTTTAGTAAAGCGAAGCTAAACGGAGATAAGTAGTTACTGAGATCATTAAAAAAAGTTGCCTCTCCAGATGAATCTTCTTTCGTCTTTGCGAGCACCGAGCGTAGCTTTTTGGGAAGGGCGAAGCAATCTAAGTGTTAGAAGAAACTAAGATTTAGATTTGGGGATTGCTTCACGCCACCCCCATGTCCTTCGCTGATGTTCGCAATGACGGCTTCTGATTTTGTTACGCACATCACTTACTAATCAACACCGCATCTACCAATAAAAAATTGCCATGCTCTAAGTCAGCATCATTTAGCTTTACTTTTCCTTTCACGCGCAAAAACTGATCAGACTCAAATTTGGAAGAGGGCTTTATCTTAAAAGTAACTTCGGCAATCGACTCTGGCCCTGCGGCACCACAAAAAAAGCATTGACTATACGGATATTTTGAGAGTATGATGTAAGCGTTTCTGTCTACATCAATAGGCATGTAATATCCTTCCAAACTTACTTCTTTACCTACCAATGACTTTAGCTCGTCTGGAAATACAGGTACTAAAAAGTACTCTGCCGCTTTTTCATTATACTTGGTTTCAAACTTCGTTTTGGCAAACATACTCCACCCTTCGGGTTGAGCAAAAATAGAAGTAAGCGAAAAGACCAACAGAACAGTAAGGAAATATTTTATCATCAGACCTAGATTTAACAATTTCAATTTCCAGCCAACACTTTATGAATATCGGTTTTGTATGCCTGCGAAGCGGGGATTGCCGAGCACAACAAGCCCAACGTAATCCCTCCAATTAACACATACACTTCTTCTAAATAAAATGCACTCGCAGTAAGCCCTGTTTCTTGTCCTATCGACTGAATAAACAAATATACTAACAAGTGTCCAATCAATATGCCCAATGAAGCGCCCACTGCAGTAAGCGTAACACCTTCTAGCATAATCGTTTGAACCAATTTAAAGCGAGAGGCTCCCATGCTCCGCATAATTGCCAAATCGTACTTACGTTCTTTCAGCGAATTATACAACGCAATAAAAATACTGATAGACGAAATGAATACGAGTAAGTAAGCCAATCCCATCAAGGCATCAATGCCAGATCCCAACAAAGAAAACAAACGAGTGGTTTCAAACGCTGGAGAGGCAGCTTGGAATTTGGTTTGAGTATTAATCATTCGAGGCAACTGAATAGCCGCAATTGGATTTTTGTATTTCACTAATAGCGAGGTTATCTCTTGTGTGCTATCAGTTATTGTATAGCCTTTGATCAGTTTCGATTCGAGTGATAAAGAAAGGTCGATTTTCTTCTCTTCACTATTATGTACACTCCACACACTTTGTATGTTGGTCAGTATTAGATTGTCGATAACCGTACCTGAGCTTTTCATAATCCCACGCACCACATACCGACTCTCTTCATGCGCATGACCATCTTTCGTTAATCCATGCGCGCTCTCAAAGGTATCACCCACTTTCAATTGAGTAGTCGTTGCAACCGTGCTTCCGATTACCACTTCTAGGTCGGCATTCCACCACTCGCCTGATAAAAGTTCTGCTTTATACAATTGCGGGTACAAAAGAGTTGTACCTACAATCCTGAAATTAGAATAGCTATCGCCTAGCGCAAGGGGAATGGCACTTTTAACTAGCCGATGACCAGCTAATTTCTCTGCTTCCACTAAATTAATATTTCCGGTAGGGAAATCGATATGAAAAATACTACACAAAATAAGTTGCAACGGGCTGCCCTTAGCTCCTACTACCAAGTCTATTCCTTTTGCATTGCTCTCGATGCGTTCTTGCAGTTGATGGGTTGATAAAATGATCAGGGTAATAACAGCCACGCCCAACGATAGCAAAAAGATATTTAGAACTGTATGGATCAGCTTTGCCTTTAAGTAACTCCAAACCAAATAAAAGATTGACATACTAAATGGTTAAGTCGACTTTAATTCAATTTGTTTGTCAAATCTGTCCTTCAATCGTTGATCGTGTGTGGCAACCAATAAAGTAGCCCAACTTTGATTCGCCATTTTTAGCAGCAAATTAATTACTCGTTCACAATTCTTATCGTCTAAGGCAGAAGTTGGCTCATCGGCAATCAATAGTGCGGGTTTATTCATCAGTGCCCGCGCAATAGACACTCGTTGCGCTTGGCCATAACTCAACGCTGCAATTTTAGAATTCGACTTATCGCTCAATCCCAATTCACTCAGTAATTCTTCTGCTCTACCCTCTTCCTCTTTCTTTCCAGCAAAAAAAGGAGCTGCGAGTAAATTCTGTTTTACGGTAAGCGAGGTGAGTAAATGATTTCGTTGAAAGATGTAGCCCATCTTACTTCCTCTAAATCGATCCAATTGCCAATTTGGAAGTATTGTCATATCAATATCTGAGATTTTGATATTGCCTTTCTGCGAACGGAGCAAGCCGCCAATCAAATGGAGAAGGGTTGTTTTTCCGCAACCCGATTCGCCCAACAACAAGCAATGTTGCCCCGCCTGCAACGAAAAATCTGGAAAGCGTATTTCTTTTGAATCATTCGCTTGGCTGTAACGATAAGTAAGATTTTGTACGCTAATCATTTTGCCGTTTTTTGAATTAACGCTGACTTTACACTTACTAACAATACTAAGCCAACTACAAAAAATGCTGCAATTGCCAAGGTGCTGTTGCGCATACTGCCCGTAAGGTGCTCTACTAAGCCATAGCTAAAAGTGCCAGCCACAATGGATAAGTTAAATGTGCAATCAAAAAAACTAAAGTAAGATGCATGATCGATTGAATCGGCTGGGATCAGTTTTGCGTATGAAGCGCGCGACAGCGATTGAATGCCACCCATCACCAGACCTACTGCCGTTGCCAAAAAGTAAAACTGCACTTCGGTAGTTACCAAATAGGCTCCAAAACAAACTACTATCCAAAAGCAAATCATGTAGACCAATGTTCGCTTGTCTCCGATTGATTTGGCAAGCCGCGCAAAGGCATGGGCGCCTACCGCTGCCACCAGCTGAATGATAAGTACAGTGGCAATCAGTTTAAAATCTTCTAAGTGCAACTCTTTTGAACCAAACGTAGCGGCCATGTACATTACCGTTTGCACACCCATATTAAAAAAGAAATACGCCACTATGTATTTTTTCAAGTCGGCATTCAATTGCAATGCTTTCCAAACTTTAGCAAGTTCTTCGTAACCATGAAGCAAAGTTCCGGGTTTTCGCTCACGGCTCGAATCGGGCAATTGGAAAAATGGAATCTGCGCGAAGCCAATCCACCAAACGCCTACCAACAAAAAAGAAAAACGTGTAGCAAGCCCTTGCGTAGCAAACCCAAACGAATTATAAAACTGGATCAATACTAAATTGATGATCAACAGAACAACACCTCCGTAGTATCCCATCGAATACCCTCTGGCACTTACCTTATTAAATTCTTGTTTCGAGGCGATCTCGGGCAGGTAGGCATCATAAAAAACGAGGCTTCCGCAATATCCTATACTTGCCAATACCACACACAAGATACCCCACTCTAACGAAGCCGCAGTAAAGAAATACATACCCATGCACGAAATTCCACCTAGGTAGCAGAAGAATTTCATAAAGCTTTTCTTGTTTCCGGCTGTGTCTGCAATACCTGAAAGCAGTGGCAGTAAAGGCGTAATCAATAGAAACGAAAAAGAAAGTGCATACGAATACAAAACTGAATTAGTGATGTTCCACCCTAAAAAATTTACCTGATCACCACCGCTTTGTGAAGTAGTTACCGCTTGATAATAAACCGGAAAAATGGCACTGGTAATTACTAACGAATAGACCGAGTTGGCCCAGTCATACATCGTCCAAGCTCGAATGATTTTGGGATTGTCGATTGAAGTTGCCGATACCATATTTTTTGTGTGGTACGAAAATTACAATGCATTAACCACAATTAGTAGGCAATCTGAAAATAAAAAAGCCCCGCGTATCGCGGGGCTTTTTAGTGAATTGCATTTAGCTTCTAATTCTTTCGTTGGTTAGAATTGTCAGATGCTGTGTAAAGTACCTTGCGAGCGTTACCTTTCCGAAGTTCTGTTTCTACATCGGCAATAATTCCGCGTTTTGCATCTTTGTCGCCTTTAATAGAAATGGTCAATTGCTCCCTCTCCGCTTCGGCCAACTTAGATTTTTCTTCATTCACCCACCTGATGATATCAGTTGTGTTTATGAAGGCGTCATTAGCTTGGATTTTCTCCTCTGTACCAAATTCAATTTTAGTAGGCTGGCCAATGTATAGATTGGCAACCAGCGTTTTGCGTTCTAGCTTTCGCAACTGAGCCGCTTTCGGTATTTGCTGTTTTACCTCGATAGACGATTTTCGCATTTCTGTTGTAACCATGAAAAAGAACAACAACATGAAAACCACATCTGGCATTGAAGAGGTTGGTATCTCCTGCTTTACCTCTGCTTTCTTTTTAAATTTTGACATAGCAAAAAATTAATTAGTTACCGACTTTAGTTGGTTCTGCAATTGAAATATTCATCGGATAGTCCTTCTTACCTCTTTCGTAGATCGCTTTGCTTTGGGGATCAGATAACTTAGCAGCCGCTTCGCGCCACACTTTGTTAGACACACCCGCCTCTTCAGCATAAATATCGTAGTAGGCACCTTGAACAATATCCAAGATTTCAACAAAACGTTTATGACTAGTTCCTCGATCTGTTTTGAAAGATACGATTGCCTTTTCTGGGCTTTCAGAGCTTGCCGGATCGACACCATTATTCTTAATGAATTTGATAATCATTTCCTTTAAGCCGCTCACATCTTCCATTGGCTCACCTTCAATCAATAGAGCGTCTGAAGAGTTTACCTGAATTTTGAAGATGTTCTTCTCCTGCATCTTGATCTCATCTTTTTTGTTTGGATCAGGTGGAGGAGGTAATCCGATGCTAAGACCCTTGTCGTTATTGATTGTTGTTGTAACCAAGAAGAAGGTTAACAACAAGAATGCAATATCCGCCATGGAGGCATTCGGAATCTCTGGAGTTGCTCTTGCCATTTTAAATAAAGTTTAACCCGTTATAATATCTTTTATCAAAGAATAGATAGCTAAAACCCCAGATGCGATTAGAATAATATAAAATAAGATCAAGCCCGCGCCTATCATTCTAGAACTATCAGGGGTAATACCTAAAGAAGCTGCCTTTACAGAAACTTCTGATCCCGACAACACATAAGAAACTCCAAATAGTACTACAATTCCAACAATTCCGACAAGGGCTTTTACCAAGCCTTGCGGATTCTTGATTGCGTTGATCATGGGCATTCCGATGCTGGTTAAAATCGCGACAGCAATTGCAACATAGCAAAGAATAAGACCAGGCGATATTAGCGAATACAGTAACCCTGTTTTTTCTTCCATAAAATTATTTTTTATGCTTTACCAAAATATCGATCAATGAGATAGAGGCATCTTCCATTTTGTTAACCAAGCTATCAATTTTAGATACGCAATAGTTATACAAAATTTGAAGCACCATACCCACAATCAAACCACCTACGGTTGTAATCAAGGCCACCTTCATACCACCGGCAACAACCGAAGGAGAAATGTCACCCGCTGCTTCGATCGCATCAAAAGCTGCCACCATACCCACAACCGTTCCGAAGAAACCTAACATAGGGCCTAGTGAAATACACAATGAAATCCAGATCAAACCAGATTCTAATCTTCCCATTTCAACGCCACCGTAAGAAACAATTGATTTTTCTACCATATCAATACCTTCGCCCGAACGCATTAAGCCTTGAGTAAAGATTGAAGCCACAGGACCTCTCGTATTTTTAGTAACATCTTTCGCTGCTTCTACCCCGCCTTTAGCTAAGGCTTCTTCAATTTGAAGTAGCAATTTCTTAGTGTTTGTCGTTGCCAAATTAAGTGTAATGATACGCTCAATCGAAACGGCCAAACCAAGAATGAATACGATCAAAATTGGCCACATGTATTTAGCACCCCCAGCAATGAACTGGTCTTTTAGTGCCTGATGGAAAGAGGTCTCCTCTGTCGCGGCTGCATCAGAAGCTGCTTCCGTTACTGTCGATTCAGTAGGAGTTGCCGTTTGAGTTGAGTCGGTAGCTTGAGCCATCGATTTAGAAGCGCCAAACGCTAGCACTCCAATAAAAGCAAGAATAGTTACTAATTTTTTCATGGTTTAAGGTTTATGATAAAACTTGAGGTGGCCAAAATTAAAGGTTTTGGCGGTTTCGCAACAAGATTTTGTAAAAAAAACTGAAAATCTGTTACATTTTTTCTGCTTTTGGCAATAGAATACAATAAGCAGGGGCAAGTCACTATAAAAATCAATAAAAAATGGGGTTGATAGACTTTTCTACTTGCCGTAGAATTTTCTAAAAAACATAAATCAGTTTACGCCTGTTGCGATAGAATATCGAATCGTATGTTTAGCGAATTCAACATATCCAATGATTTATAGTGGCTCTATCCTTGCATTGTTTATGTAGTGCAGAGAATTGGAGGGTTAAAAATGAAGCGGAGTGTTAATCCAAACCTTCTCCAAACTGTCTACCGAACTAAATTAAGAAACCTTCGTTGCCTACTTGATAATCTGTTTTTCAATCTCTTTTATTAAGTCTAAAGAGGGTTGGTATAGTCTCAAAACAGTTTCCTCGTCAAAGTCAAAAAAATCATTGTAGTCACCCTTTTGTCGTTTTTCAAATAACTCTGAATAGTGTTTTCCTAGGTCTTTGCTTATTAATCCTGTATGGATGAATAATTGTCCGAATTTTTGTCGGCTACCAGAATGACTCGAAGTCTCCACACCATGTTTCACCAACAATGCTCCAACTGCGTAGAAGCAAGCATAATACATTCTATTGATTGCCGTATTCCAGAGCTTATTGTCAATCAGAATCTTGGTTTCGGAAATTGTCTCGTTAGCCCGTTGTAGTCTATACTTTATATAGTCGTCTGGCTTGAAATCACTCATAACAATTTACCCTCTTTCATCACATTTGAATAGAAAGGTGTCACACTATGTTTGGTATTCCACTCCGTCTCCGAGTAAATCATTGGACTAATAACTTCTCCTATTTCAAACTCCAAGTCGTAAAGAGGGGAAGTCATACTTTTCTCAACGTCTGAAGTAATTTTGTCTTTGTTTAATAAAATTAATAAGTCCCAGTCTGAGTCGGGCTTCATTGTCCCACGGGCTCTAGAACCGTATAAATATACCTTCGCTGAAGGGTCTCTGTCCAAGACAATACGTTTTATTCGGTCAAGTACATTTTGTTGATTTGCCATGCACCAAATTTATCATTTTTTCAGTCTTTTTTGTCGGACGAGGGCAGAAAACCGTCCTTCGCTAAAGCTAAGGAGGGTAAAGCGGAGAGGGAGGGATTCGAACCCTCGTTACATTGCTGTAAACACGCTTTCCAAGCGTGCTCGATCGGCCACTCTGACACCTCTCCTTTAATATTTCAAGTTCCGATTCGAACCCTCGTAACCTTACAGTAAACACGCTTTCTCCCGATAGTTATCGGGATGCTCGATCGGCCACTCTGACACCTCTCCTAAAGTGGGCTGCAAAGAAATACATTAATAAACCTTCAACCAAATCGGGGCGAACGTCTTACTCTAACTACTTATCTCTCCTGCTAAAGGAATAGAGATTAACTCTTTGGTTTTACCAACTCCCTTTTCGCCTAACAAAATCATTAGCTTCGTTACGGCCGCCTCGGTGGTCATGTCTTTTCCGCTAAGCACCCCAATTTCTTTAAGGCCTTTGCTCGTTTCGTACTTGCCCTGATCTACCATGCCGCCAGGGCATTGAGATATATTCAGTACGATCAGTCCTTTTTGAATTGCTTTGCTCAACATTTCGATTAGCCAAAGCGCAGATGGTGCGTTGCCTGCACCGTATGTTTCCAAAACCAAGGCTTCCAGATTTTCTGTTTCAAGGATTGCTGCAACTGATGATTTATTTAAACCCGGAAAAAGTTTAAGGATAGAAATATTTGTATTGAATCGATCTCGCAGTTTAAGCTCTTTAACTTTATCTACGTGATGAATAACCGATGTATTATAATCAATAGATACACCCGCTTTTGCCAACGGTGGGTAGTTTCCTGATTCAAATGCATCGAAATGCATGCTCTCTACTTTTTTAGATCGATTGCCTCGCAGTAGTTCATAGTCAAAATACAAACACACTTCAGGAACAAGTGCCTTGTCATTTACTTTGGCTGAGGCGATTTCTAAAGATGTAATCAAATTTTCGCGGGCATCAGATCGTGGTTCGCTAATGGGTAGTTGAGCACCTGTTAACACCACTGGTTTTGCCAGTCCTTGCAGCATAAAACTTAATGCAGAAGCGGTAAACGACATGGTATCGGTGCCGTGAAGCACCACAAATCCATCTTGGTCTTTATAATTATCAAAAATGATCTTGCCGATCATCTGCCAATGGGCTGGTTCTATATTGGAAGAGTCGATTGGTTGATCAAATGAAATCACTGTAAGGTCTAATTGCAAACTTCGTAGCGTGGGCAGATGATCTAATATCAACGAAAAATCGAAGGGGATTAAAACGCCCTGTGCATCGTAGGCCATACCAAACGTGCCGCCCGTATATATGATCATTACTTTCGACTTGGCCTGATCGGGCAGGGCTGTGTTGATATTAATTTTCCTATAGTCCATTTTGGTGATGTTAGAAGTCAGAATTTAGAAGTCAGGAGTTTGAATATCCTTTGCGTCATTAAATGAAACTATTTACCAAAAAGTCGTTCAGCATTCAAAGTGGTGATGTGCGCTAATTCCCCTAAAGTTATTTTTTTTAATTCGATAATCTTTTGGGCAATGATGGGAATGTAAGCAGGCTCGTTCCTTTTGCCTCGGTGCGGAACGGGCGCCAAATAGGGGCAATCAGTTTCTAATACAATGTTCTCAAACTCTAAAAAAGGAATTACTTGATCGAGTCCACTTTTTTTATAGGTGGCCACTCCGCCCAATCCCAAATAAAAACCCATGTCGGCTATTCTTTTTGCTTGCGCGAGGCTTCCACCAAAACAATGGAATATGCCCGTCAATTTACCATCGAGCTGGGTATCTAACAATGCAAGTGTTTCGTCCATCGACTCGCGTGAATGTATCACGATTGGCAACCGGTATTTTTTTGCCCACCCTACTTGAATGTTAAATGCCTCTTTTTGTTGCTCCCAAAATGTTTTGTCCCAATGCAAGTCGGTTCCTATTTCGCCTACTGCTGCAAAGGGGCGCTTGGCAAGCCACGATTCGACAAGGTAAAGTTCTTTTTCAAAATCTTTCTTTACTGAGCAAGGGTGCAAACCCATCATGGCAATACAATGGCCACGGTTGCTTTCTTCCACTTCGAGCATGGCATCAATAGAGGCGTGGTCTTCATTGGGCATGAATATTTTTGAAAGCCCCGCTTCACGCGCACGGGCAAGAGTATCAGTCTGATCAGACTTGAATTCGTCATTATAAATATGGGCGTGGGTATCGATCCAATTAAGCATACAACGAAAATAAATGTTTACCAAAAATAATAAGGCCAATTAAGGAAGCTATTACTGCTGCAATCAGTACCGCACCCGCTGCTATGTCTTTTACTTTTCCGGCTTGCTCATTTCGATCTGGACTGATTAAATCTACCAATGCTTCAATGGATGAGTTAATGAGTTCTAAGCTAATCACCAGGGCAATGCACAATAAGATAATTACCCACTCGATGGTGTTCAATTTCAAAAAATAAGCTGCCACCACTACCAAACATGAAATGAATAAATGTATTTTTAGATTAGCCTGCTCGCGAAGGGCAACCCGAATACCCTTGATAGCATACGAAAAACCACGAATGAGTTTATTCATAAAGATTTCTGCTTAATCATAGAAATTGCATTACTGAGAACTTGATCTAATAACTCATCCTTCTCGGCAAACAGGCCGATTGTTTTGCTTGCCTGAACGAGAGCCTCTTTTAAATTTAATTTGCTTTGCGAGATCGCGTACACTTTATTCTCGTCATTCAATTTCTCAGCAAGGTATTCTTGCTCGGGTTGGCCGGGTGTAGGCACCATAATGATATTCTTCTTTCCAATTGTTGCTAAATCCATAACTGAACTATAGCCAGAACGGCAAATTACATATTCGGCTTGTTGGATGGCTAATTGTAGATCGGCTGTGGTGAGATGGTTTATTGACCGAATATTTTCGCTGATGGAAATCTGATCACTTTCTTCAGGCAAGCCTTTACTGATAAGCACGTTGCCATCTATTTTTTTTGCTTGCGTTAAAATTATGTTTTCAAAAACAGTACGTTGTGGCTCGGGACCAGATAGTATAACCAAGAGTTTATTGCTTCTAAGAATGGCTGGATTTTGACTAATCACTTGATCCATACGCTCACCTATTGGCAAGCTAAACCTGGAAAGCAACCCGATAAACTGATGCGGCACCGTTTTGCTTTTACTTAGGCTACCCGAAAATTCGTTTTGAGGCAGATCGGGCACCCAACATTCGTCAAATTTTTTTATGCGCCATTGGTTGAGCCAATTTGCAACCCGAGCGACAAAAAAGTATTGAGAAGGGTTTAAGATAGTTAACTGGTGGGTAATAAATACACTTCGTACTGAAGATGAATAACAGCCATAACGATTATCTGAAATAATCAATTTGATACTCTGTTCTTTGATGATTTCTTCTACTTGCTTTCGCTCACTAAAAATAGCCTTTAAAAATTTAGGCGCTTGCAGAATAACTTTAAGAAGCAACGAGCCAGAAGTTTGGTATTGCGGATTGTAAGGATACAACTCGAACGAGTCGATTAAAGGGAATTCCCTTTTTAACAAAGCCAATGCCCGCCCACTGGAGGCAACCGATACTTTACAACCTTTTTTCTGTAGCTGATCAATAATGGGTATACAGCGCGTGGCGTGGCCTAGTCCCCAATCGAGCGGGGCAACGAGTACGTGAATTTGGTTATCTGATTTAGAATTCAAGATTCAAAATTCAAGAAGTGAAAGATGCCATGTTCCATACAAGGCAAATTCAGTGAATTGCCTTAAAACTGTAACCTAAATTAGAAAAATGATCCAAGTATCTTGGAAGTGAGTAGCTCATATTCCTCTCGGCTTTTAGGCTATCGTGAAAAACAACAATAGAGCCGGGGCGCGTTGCTCTAATAGAGCCGCTCAAACATTTTTGCGGAGTGAGGGCTTGAGAGTAATCGGAAGTGAGTACATCCCACATGATAATAGAATAGCGATCTTTTAACTGATTGATTTGTTTACCTCTGATTCTGCCGTAAGGCGGGCGAAAAAGTTTTTTGCTTTGCGTTTGCTGATTAATCGTTGTTGGTTGTTCGTTGTTGGTTGTTCGTTTTCGGAATTCGATCTCGCGCTCGCATTAAGTTACATTGTTCACATACTTT